>NZ_JAJDMJ010000071.1:0-14191 GCF_020593585.1 Blautia sp. DFI.6.71 | reverse complement strand
AAAAACAAGAGCTTATCTTCCGAAAACGGCAGGGACCCGGACACCCTAATCGGATTTATGTAAAAATCCCGAAAGAAACCATCAGCTATACAGACAGATTTCTTTCCCTAAGACAGACAGAAAACTTTCCTATTGACAGACAGGATTCTTTCCCTGATACAGACAGAAAACTGTCTGGTAATAAGAAAGAGAGAAATAAAAAGAATCTAACAATAAGAGGGAGCAAAGAGTCACGCTCACCCTATGGAAAATTTCAGAATGTTTTTCTGTCAGAGAAGGAGCTGGAAGATATCCGGCAGACAATACCTGACTGGCAGGATTATATGGAACGCTTATCCGGTTATATGGCTTCTACCGGAAAGCAATACCAAAACCATGCAGCTACCATCATCAACTGGGCAAGACAGGATCATCCCACTTCCCGGCAACGAAATTATGAAAGTGAGGAATACGAGACATTATGACAAAATTTACAGAAAAACCAACATCCATAACACCAAGCAGAGAACTTCAGTCTGATGAATATTTTAACGAAACAAACCACCTGATTTACTGTTCCAAATGCAAGACGCCAAGGCAGTGCAGACATGAATTACAAGGAAAGGTTCTTATTCCTTCCATCCGCTGTAAGTGCCAGCAGGAGATCTTTGAACAGGAGGAAGCCCAGAGAAAACTTCATGAAAAGCAAATGGAAATAGAGCATCTCAAAACCAGCGGCTTACAGGACAAATCACTTTATGACTACACCTTTGCCAAAGATAACGGCAGCAATCCGGAAATGAAACTTGCACACAATTATGTAAGTAACTGGGAAGAGATGAAAGCAAACGCTTCCGGACTTCTCATCTGGGGCGATGTCGGTACTGGAAAATCTTTCTTTGCAGGCTGCATTGCCAATGCCCTTCTGGAAAAAGGCGTCCCGGTACTGATGACCAACTTTTCCCGGATTCTGAATACCCTTACCGGAATGCATTTTGAAGACAGAAACCAGTTCATCAACAGCTTAAACCGCTACAGTCTTCTGATTATTGACGACCTCGGAATTGAGCGAAACTCTGACTTTGCACTGGAACAGGTATTCAATGTGATTGACAGTCGTTACCGCAGTAAAAAACCCCTGATCATAACGACCAATCTCACTTTATCAGAGCTGAATAACGCCGCTGATATCGCACACAAACGAATTTATGACCGTATTTTGGAGAGATGTGTTCCCATCCGTATCAATAACCGGAATATCCGTCAGGACAATGCAACAGCTAATTTAAAAGAAGCGAAAAAAATCCTGTTGGATAACCACACTTCAAACCAGAGTTGAAACAAAACAGTAGCGCACAATAACTATTTTTCACTGACAGTAGTACTACTTTCTTTTCTTATTTATCACCGGAGACCTGCCACTGTCAGTTATCTAAAACTATAGTACCAAACCACAAGATTTTAAAACTAAAGTGCCCGGATACGGGCATAAAAAGGAGGTGCCAGATATGGCAAATAAAAGAATTATGACACCAGAAGAAAAAGTGCTTTTACAGGCAAAACACAGACTGGAAGAAATCGAAGCAAGAAACCGTAAAAAGGAACGTAATGCCAGAACACGCAGATTGATTCAAGAAGGGGCGATTCTTGAAAGCATTGCTCCACATATTAAAGAAATGGATTTAGATACCCTAAAACGGGAACTTATAATTCGGCTAAGAGGACTATAAACACACAAGTTCTACTCCCGAAGGGCGCACTTACTCACCACCTGATAAATCAGGCAGTGGTATCCCCTTCGGGGCTCGTGCGCTCTGCCGAGGGCTTTATCCGCTGTTGCAGGCAACATCGAAAGGAGGTGCCAGATATGGCAATTTATCATATGCAAGCCAAAGTCGTCAGCCGTGGTTCCGGTCGGTCTGCTGTTGCTGCTTCTGCTTATATGAGTTGTAGCCGGATGTACAATGATTATGATGGTATCCAGCATGACTATACCAGAAAGCATGGGCTAATCTATCAGGAAGTGATGCTTCCTCCAATTGCTCCATCCAAATGGATTGACCGGGAACAACTCTGGAACGCTGTGGAAGAAACCGAAAAGACCAAAGACAGCCGACTGGCAAGAGAATTTGTTGTCGCACTCCCTGTTGAGTTGGATAAAGACAGCAATATTTCTCTTCTTCAGGATTTTATTAAAAAGAATTTTGTAGATATGGGGATGTGTGCCGATTTTGCCATTCACGATACAGATGGTCACAATCCCCACGCACACATTCTTCTTACTGTCCGACCACTAAATGAAAATGGAACATGGCAGTATAAAACCGAAAAAGAATATCTCTGTATCAAAGATGGGGAAGAAAAAGGATTTACTGCTTCTGAATTTAAAACTGCTCAGAAACAGGGATGGGAAAAGCAATATCGCTATAAAATAGGAAAAAAGAAAGAATATCTGACTTCCTCTGTTGCACAGGAAAAAGGATATGAACGGATTGATAAACACCCCAAGAGTAGCCGATATGGCAGACAGAATCCTATTTCCGAACAATGGAACAGTGATGAACAACTCCATATCTGGAGAGCAAACTGGGCAGATGCCGTAAATAAAATGCTTGCACGTAATCAGATAAATGCCACCATTGATCACCGCAGCTTTGCAAATCAGGGAATCACCGAACAGCCAACCATCCATGAAGGCTACATTGCCCAAAATATGGAAAAGAAAGGCATGATAGCAGACCGCTGTGAAATCAACCGTCAGATTCGTGCGGATAACAAAATGCTCCGAGAATTAAAAGCAAAAGTAGCAAAACTGGCTGAAGCTGTAGAAAAGTCTATTCCAATAATTGCAGAAACATTGGAAGCAATCCGAAATCACATGATTTTTACACAATATCATCTGCTCCACAATGAGATGCAAAAAGAAGTGATCCATGACTGGATGAATCATTTTAATCCAATACTGAATAAATACAACACCGTTAAAAAGAAACTCAAAACTAAAGTTACAGAACGGAAAGAACTGAATGTGAAAAAAGAGAAAACCAGTATTTTGAATCCCATCCAGCATATAAAATTGAATCAGCAGCTTATCACTATTACCGAAGAAATCGAAGAACTGAAATCAAGGAAAGAGCAGCTAATCTTCCAGGCAGAATGCTCTACCGATAAAGATATGACGAATCTATCCAAGAAATACGACCAGATGAATAACAATCTTGATATCCTGGATTCTCAGGACATCTCGCTCAAAAAACAGCTTGAAAAAGATGCCGCCGCTTTCCGGGAAGAAAAATTTCGTCCTGAACCTGAACAGTATACAGAATTGCTGGACACCAGAATCCAGATACGTCCTGCTTTCCGGGATAAGCTGATCGAGCAGCTCAAAGGTACTTTTGGTAAGTATTATGACTATCACCGCCGTGATATTGCCGCCAATGAGGTGGATTATCTTAATGTGGAAGATCCTGATGTTTTCTCCCATCGTGCATGGGAACTTAAATATCAGCGAGAACAGGAAATGCGGCGAAATCAGCCTGCAAGAGCTAAGAAAAAGTCCTATGATATGGAATTGTAACCGTCTTTGAATAGAAGATAATATGTTTTTACAAATCTTTTGTTCAAAAATGAGTTCTTTAAAAAAAGCATATGGATTTAACTTCCATACACCCAAACTGTAGACAAAACCCTGCTTTTGCAAGGTTTTGTCTACAGCCTGAAGGGACCTTAATGTCCCTTATGCTTTTCTCTTTTCTTTCGTTGTTTCAGTTCAAACATTCGCTGTTCTTCCGCCTCTTTTTTCTTCCGGCTTTTCTCTTTGCGTTCCTGCTTGTTCTGTTCCTGCTGTAATTTCAACGCCTGTTGCGATTTTGTACCAATGCCTATTTCCAGCATCTGCTTTTTTGCTTCCCGCTGCATCCGTTTCGGATTTTTTTTGATATCCTTTACAACAGTTTCAACAACCGGACTAAATTTCAAACTGAAATAGCACTTTTGAATATATTCCTGTACTTCATAATCTTTTGGTTCTGCACCAAATGTTACCTTTGCCACAGATAGTTTACCATCTTCGATGCGTTCAAATATACCCACCCAAAACGGCTCTTCAAAAAATACTGTCAGCTTTCCATTTACTTTGTCCATAAGAATCCCTCCTAAAATTGATTGAACAAAGAATGGACAACCCGGAGGGGCAGGTTACTTACCCTATTTACATAGGACGGCCGGGCTACCTACCGGCTCTGGCACATCAAAGATGTACGTTGCGTTTTTATCTTTGCTTTTATAATCAAGCCATATGGCACAATTAACTTAATTCTGTAACTTCTAAGTTGCTTTTTATGCTAAATAGCGAAACCATCACATTTTGAGAAAAGATTTATACTCCACTTAAGGAGATATCATTTAACTCACCATTTAAAAATCAATATCGGTATGCTTATTTTGCAACTTGTAAAATGCTATTATTACGCTTGTATAATATTGCATCATCCAATCATACCATATTTCTTTGCTGTAATCGTCCTTTTGATCTGCACGATTATGGCGAATATTATAACCATTAACTATACCAAAAATCAACTTATCATGTTCATTTTTAGGAACTTCATACTCAGCATTTAAAGTATCTTTTACTTCTTCACGTTCACTTTCCAAAATATCGGCAAGAATATTAATAGCTTTCTTTTTCTGTTCCAAATTGGCATCAAAACGATAATACATTTCTGTAGCTGTTGCTAATTGCTCATATACTGAATCGGGTAAATCAGAACCGTCATATTCTAACTGTTCACGCAACGCACCGTTAGGTATTTGCATTATAAATCCATTTGTCGGTTCAAGATAATATCCCTCTTTATATGCACGTAAGATATTATTAATTTGTTCAGCAAATTCTTCCTTTTGTGCTTCATTTTCAAACTGATCTGTTTCATAGTTATAAACACCAATATGGTCGTATAAAATCTCAATCACTGAAAACAATGTCTGCTCATCATATTCTTCAAGATATTGCCAAATTGGCCAAACCTCTTTATCCTGTAAGCATGTTGCAAAATACACTTCCGGTGATGGCAACAAACTTGGTGGTAAAATCTGCTCCGAATCCTGCGTATAGGGAATTTGCCTCCACACTCCTCTTGTAGCCACTTCAAAATACTCTTTATCGCAAAAATATTTATATACCTGTCTGAAATACTGTAATAATTCATCAAAATCTATCTGTAGTTGCTTTGTAAGTAAACCATGTCTTTCTGCGTAATATTTTTTCATATTTTTCCGTTCTCCTTGTGTCAACTAAAAATTGCCTTGTTCATTTTTAATACTATTTTCCATTAATCTAATCAAATCATCAATGAATGCATTACAGATTTCCCCAAAGCCATAAGCCTTATATTCGCAGGCAAATTGATTTGCAATTACATTTCTTAATTCATCAACTTTCCTCGTTTCTGCCTGTTCAATCTAACAGTATTATTTTACCATATCACTTGTTTTTTTACTATCTTCAAAAGAGCAAAAAAAGCTGATCAAGAATCATAACCTTCCAATATTTTCTCGCTCTGCATCTGTTCCATGTAAATAGATTGCCTCCCGGCACATGAAAAAATTGTTTGTAGAAACGGTAAAAAGCTCCCGAAGGAGCTTTCCACGCTTTAAATATACACTAATTCTTTCAACACAATCTCTTCTGCTGCATTCCGGATATTATTTACCGCTCTGACCCATTCCATCTGATCACGAGCTTTCAATTCTTCCGTAATGCCCTGCTTCTCCATCATCTGACTCACCAGAATATCCATTCTCTCCTGTGCTTCATCGTCCACAGTATTCAGATGTTCTGTCAGTCTGTCTTCCAGCATATACAGTGAATACATTGCCGGACGATGCTCTTTCAGATATGTTTTCCGCATCATTCCATATTTCCCATAATGCGGTTCTTCATCTGTACTGACAAGATTCGGATAGTAAATTCCGTCTGCGCCAAGTGTGTAGGTTCCACCCATTTTTTCAAATGTGCTTTTCATGTGTTATTCCTCCTTGAAATCAGCGATGTCCTTAGATCATCGCAAAATATTTCAGGGCAGCCTTGATAGCTTCTTCCTTCTCTTTCGGGCATTGTGGAACTCTTGCATTTTCTGATTTTGGAAGATTATAGTTTTCTCCCACTTCAATTCCACATTTGCGTTTTACCTGAGAAATATATAAATTTGAAACCTTCAAGCCAAATTCTTTCAGCACATAATCTTTGATTTCCTGATAGGTTGCTTTCAACTCGGCACTGGTAGCATCCAGCTCGTCCAGGTCTAAGTCGATCTCTATCGTGTCATCTGGTTTTTGTTGGGACAAAAGAACAACCGTCTCAACTGTTATGGTTCCGCCCATCTTTTCTACAAGTTGTTTCACAATAGGCATTCCCAGACCTGTCCCATTATAATCAGAACGTGGGGAATTATCTGCCTGTACGAATGGAGTAAACAATTCATTTTTTATAAATTCTTCTGACATTCCAATTCCATTATCTTTTATTTTAAATTCACATGTCATGTGATCTTCTGATCTTTCAATCGTTCTCATACTCATGTAAATAAAACCATTCACCTTATTGTACTTCATGCTGTTTGTAAACAGATTCATCAATATTTTTTTCAGATGAACTGCATTGCTCCAAACATATATACCACTGTAATCATCATGTTCTCCTATAACATGAAGTCCTTTTTCTTCTGCCTGAAAAGATAGTGACTCCGTGATTTCCTGACATACCTGATCCAGATTGATGGATTCATCACTAAAAACCACGGTATCCGATTCTAACTTTGCCATATCCAAAACATCATTTACCAATGATAATAGCAGTTTCGAAGACTCATTTATTTTATTCAGACAATCTTTTGCCCGTTCACCATCATTTCCGCTTTTTTCAAGAATTGTAAGCATGCCCATAATGCCATTGATCGGTGTCCTGATGTCATGAGACATGTTATTTAAAAAGGAAGTCTTAGCCTTATTGGCACTCTGTGCTTCTACAAGTGCATTTTGTAATTCCTGCTGTTTTTCTTCAAGCTCCTGATTCAGCTTCAATGCCTGCTCAGCAGACTTCTTGGATTTTTCTTCCGCACGTTTTGATTTTTTCAAAGAATCAAGAATTATACACAGAACAACGAAAAAAGAAATTCCAGCGATAAGTGATACTGTCAGTAAATTGTCCTGAATAAAATCCTTCGCTGTAACTTTTCGTGAGGAAGCATTATACGAGACTACTGCACCTGAAAATTGAGTTATAGGCATAGATGTCAGTGTTTTATTCAGAATGGACAAAAGAACCGGTTCTCCCTGCTGAACAGCAAATGAAACATCAGCTTCTTTTGTCAGGAAAACACTATGAAGCTTATTATTTTTCAAATAGTCTGAAACAGTACCTGAATTGCTTACAATACAATCCGTCTCCCCTTTCTGCATTGCTTTTACTGCTGCATCTGATGTCTCATATTCCACAACCTCCCATTGCGGATAATTGTATGAAAGATATGCTTTCAATGCAAAATTATCTTTTTCAACGGCAACTATATTCTCTTTATTTTCATCAAAAGAATCCTTTGCCGTAATTGCTGCCATATTGAGAGTCAATAGCGTATCCGACAAAGCAAATCCATTTGTTTCTGCAAAGTATGGATTCTGGTTTGCATGAAAAATCAGGTCTATTTTTCCATCCTGCAATGCCTGAAGCAGTTCACTTCTTGTATCATATCCATTTAATTCAAATTCCAGAGTCTGACCTTGCAGACAATTTTCTGCAAGATCCACATAATCTGTGATAACACCTGTCAGTTTACCTGTTGATGGATCTACACTGCTGATACCTCCATCCTGATTCAGATACCCAATCCTGAGTGCACCATGCCGTCCAACCCACTCCCTTTCTTCTTTTGAAAGAAACGAGCTGCTCTGTGCAGAAAGATAACGCCTGTAGAGATCATCTGTGTAAAATGGGTTGTCATCCTTGATTCTGCGCATAGCACTATCCAGTGCTTCTTTGATATCCGGACGTTCTGGATTTATAGCGAAATAGATTTCTGTCTCTCCAATACTTGTAAGCGGTGAAATATCCGATTCTTCCCAACGGGATTCTTCTACCGAAACGAAGCAGTCAATTTCATGTTTCGACAGTTTGTCCATAATTTCTGTGGTTGTAGAAACATTGATATGCTTCGTATGCAGACCATATTTTGATTCCCATTCATTAAGCACATCCTCCACTATATTATCTTTAGACACACCAATATTTTTTCCCTCAAAAGAATCCAAATTTCCTGCTGTAAGATCCATATTGGATGCATCCGTATAGATGTAATATTTCTCTTCCCCCATAGACATATCGGAAAAAAGCATATTTTCAGCACGTTCGTCTGTATAGGAAATGCCACCAAGAATATCAATCTCTCCATTTTCCAACTGTGTAAAGCAGTTTTTCCAATCACTTGTTATGTATTTATATGTCCATCCTGCATAACCTGCAATATCTTGAAGATACTCATAACCATAGCCGCTTCTTTCTCCCTTTTCATTGACTACATTATAAGTTTCCTCAAAAGATCCTACCCGGATAACATTGTCAGAGTTTTCTTTGGCAGATGCAGGAACGGATAAAACAATAAAACATATAATTGTGCAAAATATAATGCAACAAAATTTGAAATTCATTATATTTTGTACTAATTTGCACTTCTTCATCTTTTCTCCCATCCTCTAGGCTACAGTTGCTTGCTTCCAGATTTTAATTTTACATTCATTAATTATCAATAACCTCCCCGCTATTTTTCACAATATTTTTCCAAACAGCTTCTGTATTACTTATTCAAGTGCTCTATCATAAAAAAGCACTGCCAAACAGACAGTGCACCTCATTTCATGCAACTGGCTGCCATTTTACAGGCCCTGTAGCTTTGCGTCCCAGACTTTCATCTGGTTTGCCGATTTCCATATTATAGCTTTAATACTTATGCAAAAAAACTCGTTTTATTATACTATAGCACTCTACTGTACACAAGAAAAACATTACCGTTTTAACGCCAAAAAATAAAAAAAGAACAGCCGATACATATACTCGAACTGTTCTTCTACTTCCGAAGACCACGCAGCATTGACATTACTGTTTCCTGCTCATTTGTACTCAGATCGTTCCATATCCCTAGAACTTTCACCCGCTAAAAACAATATTTCCTATCGTCTGCCTTCACCCGCTAACAACAATGTAACCACATAGTAAATAATTCCAAATACAGCTATACTTCCCATCATAATGCCAATCATCTGATTTATACTCACCACATTTCCATGAAATACCGGATTGCAATCAAGCGTGTCTCTTATCGCTTCAACCATTTCATCCGGATAATTTTTTCTCTCCATCTCTCTGAAAACTCCGTGAAGCATATGATTCTTAATCAATGAAGTGGCATATGTACTCGGAAGATAAGACAGTGCCTTCTGAAGACCTGGTCCAAAATTTGAAATCGGCATATAAGCACCACATATAAAACCATATCCTGCGCTGACAATTGTACCTACAGCCGAAAGCTGTCCCTGTGTTGTCAACGGAAAGCTAATGATACTTGAAAGCGTACTTCCAAATAGGACGAGCAATATCATATCAAATAAAACCCATAATATGTCTGCTGTATTCATATACCATCCCATTTTAAGTAAATATCCCAGGCATAATACAAACGCAAGTCCATTGACCATCAATGAATTAGCTACTGTTGACAGAAAATATCCCAAATAAATTTTTTCCTTGCTGACCGGTGCAACATTAAAATCCTTCCTTGTTCCATTTGCCTTGTCCTGCACCATAGTCAGATTCACACAAAATGTTACAGTGATACAGCTCACTGCCATAAGTGATGCTGTCAGTTGTGCTGCCACGGTTCCATTAATAAGCTTATCCGAAATTGTAATCATATCCGGAATTGCTGCTGTAAAAGAATCTTTGAAAACCTTTGCAAGAAATGTAGCATACAGAACAATCAGAATAACTGGTGTGATCATTGATGTAAACAACATACCTTTATCTTTAAAAAACAGTTTCCTGTTCCTGTCCATTAATGCCAATACTGTTCTCATCAGCGTTCACCTCCAAGCTTCTTTCCTGTGACTGCAAGAAATACATCATCCATACCGCCTTTTACTACTTCATAATCCGTAAATAGATCCTGATGCTCTACAATAAGCTCAGTAGCTTCTTTCGTATTTTTTACTTTTATCTGATATCCGTCACGTATTTTTTTATATTCTCTGTTCAATATCTTTATTTCATCCTCAGAAACACCATAAACAGACACTATATCCTGTACATAATCATTTTTAAGTTCAAACGGTGTACCTTCTGCTGCAACACTTCCTTTGTCAAGAATCACAACATAACCAGCATTGGTAGCCTCTTCCATATAATGTGTAGTCAAAAATACTGTCATATTTTCTGTTTTCTGAAGCTTCTCGATAACATTCCAGATTAACTGCCTTGTCTGCGGATCAAGCCCTGTAGTAGGCTCGTCAAGAATCAAAATCTCCGGTCTGTGCAATAATGCACGGGCAATATCAATTCTTCTTCTCTGACCTCCCGACAGCTTACCTACAGGTCTGTTTAAAAACTCGTCAAAATCCAGAATCTCGACCAGCTCCTGTAATCTCTTATCAAAGGCATTTCCTGTAATGCCGTATAGAGCAGCTCTGCTCTTTAGGTTTTCTTTCACCGTAAGCGGTTTATCAAGTACGCTATCCTGAAACACAACACCAAGCATTCTTTTTGTCTGTGCGCCGGCTTTGTCAGTTTCTATTCCGTTTACCTGAACCGTTCCGCTATCTTTTTTCTGCAATCCGCAGAGAATGGAAATGGTTGTACTTTTCCCTGCACCGTTTACTCCAAGAAACGCAAACAATTCTCCTTTTTTCACACGAAAGCTCAAATCATTTACCGCTTTTACTTCGCTAAAGCTTTTATTCAGATGACTGATTTTAATGATATCTGATTCCATATCTTCTCCTTTTGTTTCATCTTTCCTTAAATGACGCAGTATACGTTGGATTTACCTTTTTTAATAGAATCCATATGTTAAAAAGTAATATGAAGGCGAAAATTGTCCATATCCATGCCTGTGGCATTAAATAAAGGATTCCGTTTACATCTCCACCACCAAATGCTCCACTGAGTAAACACAAATATATTGGATCCAATATCAGCATAATTACTGTTATATAATAAAAATAGCCTTCACAAGCTTATTCTTTATTTCACAAATTTTATCCTTAAAATATACCAATGTTCTGGTCTTCCCATAAGCATTATAACCTCCAATACGTCATCTATTTTTCTTTCGAGGATCTGTTGGCTTTACCGCATCTTTTGGTATTAGCCAAGTCTTTCCCTTTTTCTCTGCTCCAGGCACTCTTCCCTGGCTACATAAAAGAGAAATTCTTCTAGATGAAATTCCCCATATTTTTGACATTTCGATCGTTGTTATATAATCCATAATTTTCCTCCAAACGATACAACAAGCCTATGATAAGTATATTCTTTTATCGGAATAGTTTCAACCAAAATTAAGTTTTCTTCTAGGTTGTTTGATTTGTTATTGTTTATCTTACACCCAAATCGGCGCCTCTCTCCGGCTTATCTTTTCCCTGCTTTTCCTGGATAATTCTCTTATTGATTTCCAAGCGTTCATGGATTGACGGTTGCTACTACTTCTTCATGACTCATCCAGACAGTCCCTCCTTAATCCTATCTTCCAGATCACGGATGCCTTTTTCTTCGGCAGCGGCGATTTGTGGCCTTGCGGCAACCCGACCACCGCCTCGCTTGGCATGACCGTGTTCCAGCAGATGGGCAATCTGATAGCGATTGGCAGAATGTACGGATGCGTGAAAGGATGAAAGACGCATCCGGCCAAGAAAAAAGAGCCTACGGAAAACTCCGTAGACCCTCATCGCTTTTCTGGCGATTATAATAATATCACATCAAAAAAGAAAAGTCAGTGCAAGACCAGTGCAAACTTTTCATCAGAATTAACTTCTTTGTTTTCCTAATCGTGTTTAATGTATTTAGTGATAGTATCGATTAATTCCTCCATATTAATCGGCTTGGAAATATGGTCATTCATGCCTGAATCCAGGGATTCCTGAATATCATCTATAAAAGCATTTGCAGACAAAGCTACAATTGGAATCGTAACTGCATCGGACCGCTCTATACCCAAGGCTCGGATGGCTTTTGCTGCTTGGTGTCCATCCATGTTTGGCATCATAATATCCATCAAAATAAAATCGTATGTGCCTCGTGGATGATTTTTAAACAAATTCACAACTTCTTTTCCGTCTGATGCGCGTGTTACGGTCATACCAGCATCTTCCAGCATTATCGTAGCAAGTTCAGCATTTAAATCATTATCCTCAGCCATAAGAACATGAATACCCGTCAAATCTCTATGTAGATGTTGTTTTTGTTCTGATTGAATAACCTGTTCTGGCAACTCCAGTGGGATCTCCACTGTGAATGTAGAACCTACACCTTTTTTGCTCTCAACAGCAATCGAACCGCCCATCATATCCACATATTTTTTTGTGATGGCCATACCAAGACCGGTTCCCTTATATTGGGTTCTGGCATTAGCATCATCTTCTTGTGAAAACGGATCGAATAATTTTTTCTGGAACTCTTCGCTCATACCAATACCGTTATCTCGAACAACATAACGAGTTATGATATGTTTCTCATCCGATCCTGGGTAACTGCTGATATCCAAAGTAATCTTTCCGCCGTCCTTTGTGAATTTCACAGCATTGCCCAGAAGATTCACCAAAACTTCTCGGATACGCACAACATCCGCAAGGACATATGGGTTCTTTGAGATTTCTCGATGTACTTCAAACTTAAGATCTCGATTATAAAGAAGTCCATTCATAATCGCCTGGACGTTATCTGTCAATTGAGTAATGTCCATTGGCTCGGGCGAAATAGTAACTTTTCCACTTTCAATGCGAGTAAAATCCAGAACGTCATTCAACAAAGAGAGAAGATGATTCGAACTTTTTTGAACTTTCTCCAAGCTATCATGAATATCTGAAACCGTGTTCTGGTGAAGCGCAATGTTTGTAAATCCAATAATGGCATTCATCGGCGTTCTGATGTCATGGCTAATACTAAGCAAAAACGCAGATTTTGCTTTGTTGGCAGCATCTGCTTCCTCAGCGGCGGTCATTAATAATTGTTTTTGTTTTTGCTCTTCTGCCTTGCTTTTCTGGTAAACATAATAGGTATATAGACAAATTAAAAGCAATACAGCTCCTGCGACTAAACCGCAGATGATGGAAATATGATTCGTCTTTTCAACCATTCCATAAGCTGATTGCATATCCATTTCAATGCAAAATGCGCCAATGATTTCTCCTGTCCCATCATAGTTTGCGCTTACAGGATAGCAAGCCGTAAAAATCGGGCCCCATGTTGTATCAATGATATCCTGAGAGTACACATTCTCCCCAGAAATAGCTCTATCAATATACGGAACCATTTCTTCCTCAATATAATCTCCAGGGCGTCTTACATCATCCGCATCCGGATCCAAACCGTCTACCACATAAACGAGTTTTCCTTCTTCATTTTTTTTAGCGGTGTAAATATATCGAGTAGAATTCAGTGTTCTGATTTCATTGAAATATGAAGAAATATCCTTATATAATTGCTTCTTTTCATCAGATTGATCTTTGATTTGATCAAAATCTTCTTTGCCGATTCTTCCATTCACAAGTTTGTGTACTGCATCTGCACTCGCTGTGTCACGTGTGATTTCTGTTTCAAGGGCGGTCTTAGTGTAAGAACTTTGCAGAATATATGTGTACGACGCTATTACAAAAATCATCAAAAGCCCCGCAATCACAAAGATACTGCCTGTATTCTTCAGCCTAAGGAGTTTTTTCAAATTAATTCCTTCTTTTGTTTTCTTCATGCTGCTCATTCACATCCTCTAAATCCTAATTTATCAATTTTATCATAGCACATTTTCATACAGTTTTTAATTCCAAAACTTCCAAGTGACATGCTCCCCCCACTTAAATCCCAGATTTTGAAGTGGGGGCTTCTTGCTCAATGACTCTACCGAGCCAAGTATCTACAAGCTATCCTCGCGTGCCCCGCGATTCTTTTTGCCCGGAC
>NZ_JAJDMJ010000070.1:0-14347 GCF_020593585.1 Blautia sp. DFI.6.71 | reverse complement strand
ATAGCAAATTTTTTCAGTACTGTAAAGTATTGTTACTAACCGGATACAGCACTAGGCATAAGGTGAAAAAGATTGAGAGAATTGTATTAAATGCACTTCGCAGACAGCTAGAGATATTTAAACAGCTTGCAAAAAAACTTGAGGAAGAACAAAAAAATAAACAGACGGATCTGCCGGCAATACAAAAAGAAATGGAAAAACAACTGGAAACACTAAGAGAAGAACGGATACGCCAGTATGAAGCATATGCGGAAGGAATGACAGACCAAGAATGCTATCTGAAAGTAAAAAAAGAGCTAAATCAAAAAATAGATAAAATACAGGAAAAATACGAAAGACTTCTGACGATCACAACAGAAGATGGAGAACTGATGAAAGAAATTCAGGTCGTAAAGCAGGAAGCGGAACAGGCAGAAGTATTTGATAAAATGACAAGACATATAGCAGAAACATTTATAGATGAAGTCATAATTTATGATGCTGAAAAAATAGAAATTAGGTTCCTGTTTGATGATCTGATTGCAGAAATGACAGAAAAAATTGAAAGAGAAAAAAAGGAGGATGTGGCAGTATGACAGCAGGTAATTTTATAAAAAAGGGAATCATGCCATTAATTCTGATGGGGATACTTACATGGCTTGGACAGTACATATATATGGAAAATGGCTGTGTGGACTGGTTGCGTTTTATATTAGTGTATGGTATCCCTGTTGGGATTCCCTATATGTTTATCATTGTACCAACGAGATGGAGTTTGTCTGGAACGGTAGGAATGGCAGCTTTTTGTGTGATAATTGGGGCATTGTTTGGATTTGTGTTAGCGACAGTGATTGTAGTACGGGCAGTCTGGTATGTAACAATGTTTCCATTAAGCTGCTTGGTACGACATAGAGAAGGGAGAAATGGAATATGAGTACAGGAAAGAATATTAAAAAAGTACGCAAGTGGCGTGGTATAACACAGGAGGAACTTGGAAAAGCTCTTGGCATTGGAGAAGGAAGTGCAGGGACAAGAATGGCACAGTATGAAACTGGAAAGCGGACACCAAAAGGAGAAATGTTGGGAAAGATTGCCAGAGTGTTGTTTGTTAATCCGAAATGCCTGGCTGCCCCAAAAGGGTATAGTGAAGATGATATGATATATCGCCTGCTCATACTGGAAGATTATTTCCCGGAAATGAAACTGGAACGAAACGGCAGGACAGGCGAGGTCGTGATCAATCTACAGAATAAGAAAATCAATGAGTTCCTTTATCAGTGGGGAACAATCAGAGGAAAGAAAAAGCAGGGAATGATTTCCGAAGATGAATATATGCAGTGGAGATATTGTAGAGAACATGCGTAATAATATATGCAAGAGTCAGAATATGACACAGAAAGATTTATCAGCTAAAACCGGAATTTGTTCCGATGCCAACAAAAAATAAAATGTAAAGAGTATGAGAAAATAGAAACCGCAGGAATTTTCACCTGCGGTTTTTCTCTGCCCTGCCATATACAGAAATACCGCCATAGGAATATTGCTATACTATGACGGTATTACAAATCGTTTTCATCTTTAAAAGCGAACACATCATTGGGTGTACAGTTAAGAATATTGCACAGTTTTTCAACGGTAAGGATTGTGATGTTCTGATTTTTCCGGAGCTGATCGAGGGTGTGCTTGTCAATTCCGTTGTTAATCAGGGCATATTGAGAAATATGGCGTTTTTTCATGGTTTCCCATAATGGACTATAATCAATCAAGGTATCCCCGCCTTTCTTTGCTTTTTGGCATAAAATACCATTAATTTCAATTATAATTGTCGAATAAAATAAAAAATATGGTGGACATCTTCACCATAAGAGATATAATTTGATCAAGGGATATGTAAAATAAAGGAAAATAAAGTTGGGTAATGTAAGAATTGATTGATGGGTGCATGTGGGAGGAGAGTTATATAAGTGAATATTGAAAAGTTTTATTACGATGAACAGACAGAAATGTATGAACAGATGAAGAAGGAACAGGATGAGCATGAACAGTCACTTTCGGTAGAGGAAAGGGAAAAAGAACATCAAAAATTATTCCAGGAAGCAAGAACAATTATGGAAAAAGCAGAGCGTAAAAAGAAAGAAGAATATCAGATCATCAATCCTGTAAAATACCAGAGATTTATATATCTGTCAGAACGGGCAGTACAGTTTTCAAAAATCTCAGGATGTAATATTAAGATTCAGACATTTCCAGACATGTCCGCACTTATTAAAATGCAGACGGGATATATCTGGTTGCTGAGTGATGGTGAATCAGCACTGGAAGATAAGGAAACAATGAAGAATCTGTTGAATGAAGCGGACTGGGTAGGTATTGGCAGCAGAAAACATGGAGAAAAAGATGTCGTTGAATTGGAGTTTTGGTTTGAACTGGCAGAAAAATTAAAAAAGTAAATGGATATGAAATGACTATTCCACATATATCGTTACTGTGATAAAATGTGAGAAAAATATATATCAACATATGAAAAACGGAGGAGAGAGTTATGTTCGATACCATTCATCATATTGCAATCATTGGAAGTGATTATGAAAAATCAAAACATTTTTATGTGGATCTGCTTGGATTTAAGGTAATCAGAGAAAATTATCGAAAAGAACGTGACGATTACAAGATTGATCTGGCATGTGGGCCGCAGGAAATAGAACTTTTTATTATAAAAAATGCTCCAGCTCGTGTAAATTATCCGGAAGCATTGGGATTACGCCATCTGGCATTTAAAGTGGAGAGTGTAGATGATACGGTAAAAGAATTGAATGGGAAAGGAATTGAAACAGAGCCGGTACGCTTGGATGATTATACCGGAAAGAAAATGACATTTTTCCATGATCCAGATGGACTTCCATTGGAAATTCATGAGTAGAAAATAGCATAGGATAGAACGAGACAGATGCAGGTAATGAAATACTCCCACATCTGTCTTTTTTGTGCAAAGATTTATTTATCGGAATGTCGCAGACAGCTTTTTATAAAGGCAGCAGCTTTTATCATTTGTTCTTTTTCTTCATCAGAGCAGTCAGAGGATAATTCAAACCAAGTCTGATCAGCAGAAGAAAGAGAAAGTGCAGGTTTACCGGAATCTGCAGATAAAGCAGGACTGTCAGTATGGATACTGCTATTGTCATCTAATAATCTGTTCTGGATTTCTGATAGAGCTTTCTCACGATATTGAGCATCCATGTCCTGGATGCTTTCAACAGAAGCATGGTAATTGCTTAATATGTGATTGATGTATCCATTTTTAAAATGCAGAAAAAGAGTATCTTCAGATAGATCTGCCAAATCCTTTGAGGTTGCAATTTCTAAATCTGCCTGTCCCTCCATTTTAAACAGAATAGAAAACAGATCCGATACAGACTGAATTTCAAAATCCATAAAGAGATTTACACTGATACCTAACGCATCTGCAATTTTTGAAAGCTGTTCATATTTCGGATTACGTTCATTGGCTTCGTACTTGCGGAGTGTACTGAAACTGATCTCAGCGTCCTGTGCAAGTTGTTCCTGTGTCATATTACGAGCCAGACGAAAATACTTGATTATTTCTCCTGTATTCATAGGCAAAGTCCTCCAATAGCAAAAGTATATCACATTTTTAAATGAAAGTGCCACAAAAGTTTTGAGAAATATATTGACAGATACAAATGTGACATATATAATAATAACAGATACAAAAGTAACACATAACTTACACGATAGACACAAAAGTACAAGTAAACTTATACATAACTGTCATAAGAAATATGAAAAAAGATGCAGAAAGTCAAACGGTTTGAAGTTAAGTAACAGTTAAGTATAAGATGATCAGGAAAGGATGGAATAGGATATGGCAGAAATTATTATGGGAATTGATCATGGAAATGGAAATATGAAAGGGGTACATGTAAACTTTCCATGTGGTCTGGTAAGATATACTTCTGAACCAGGACGATTTATGAATGAGGATATTCTGGAATACAACGGTGTGTATTATACGTTATCAGAAACAAGGATGCCATTCAAAGCAGACAAGACAGTGGATGAAGATTACTTTATATTGACCTTATTTTCACTGGCTTTGGAAGCAAAGGAAAGAGGAATCACTTTATCCGGCAAAGATATTGTACTGGGAGTTGGACTGCCGCCAGCAGACTTTGGACAGCAGGCTCCGGGATTCAAAAAA
Source organism: Blautia sp. DFI.6.71 (assembly GCF_020593585.1). Lineage (NCBI taxonomy): Bacteria > Bacillati > Bacillota > Clostridia > Lachnospirales > Lachnospiraceae > Blautia > Blautia sp. DFI.6.71. The sequence continues at coordinate 10,149 of NZ_JAJDMJ010000070.1, read as the reverse complement.
TACTTTATGGAATATTCAAAACATGGAATTTCTTTCCGATTCAATGGAAAGCCGGTAAATTGTTACCTGAAAGATGTTTTGGTAAGTCCGCAGAATTTTGCGGCTGTCATGTGCTATAAAGCAAGCCTGTTCCGACAGTACCGGACGGTCAACTGCATTGATATTGGAGACGGAACCGTAGATTTACTGGTAATCCGAAAAGGACAGCCGGATTTGTCAGTTCGTGTCAGTGACAGATCTGGAATGGCAATTCTCCGTTCAGAGATTTCTAATTCCATTCAGCAGAATTACGGTATTCATCTGGAATCCTCAGACGTAGAGCAGGTATTAATGCAGGAAGCAACGATTCTGGATGAAGAAGTGGTAAGAGAGATTCAGAAAATGGCAGGAGACTGGATGCAGAGAATTATCAATAAACTCCATGCGTATGTACCAGATTTCCGAACTAATCCGGCAGTATTTCTTGGTGGAGGCAGCCTGTTACTGAAACAGCAGATTGAAAAATCTTCTGATTTTAAATATATAGAGTTTATCGAGGACATCCGGGCAAATGCGGTAGGATATGAGAAAATGACAGCATTACACATCCAGAAAAGACAGGGGGTGTAATGTGTGGGAGAGATACGGGTTGTACTGATATTTAATGAAGATAATGAACGGCAGAGAGAAATCGGAAGGTATCTGAAATCACAGAAAAGGTGCAAAACAGCACTGATTACAGAACTGGTTTATGCGTGGCTACATAAAGAAAATACACCTGTTTCTTCCTATAATAATGCAAATGTCAGTGTGGAGGAATTAAAACAGCAGTTGTTGCAGGATACGGATTTTATACAGCAGATAAAAAAGAGTGTAGTTGTTGAAGAAGATGCCGGGAAAGTGATAGAAGAAGAACAGAGCGATGGACTGGATATGGATGAAGGGATGCTGATGGCAGGTTTGTCGATGTTTGAGAATCAGGTATAATAGAAAAAATAAGGATCATAGATCAGAAGATTTATGGTCTTATTTTTTTATAATACGGATTGCATAAATAGTAAAAATGTGCTAATATTTTGTTAGCACTCAGCGAATTAGAGTGCTAACAAAAAAGAAGGGAGAAAAATGTTTGAAAAACTATATTATTCTTGTAGCGGCAATAATTATTGTCGTGTGTATTGTGGTGTTGGTGGTAAAAAAATGTTTCATAAAATCAAATGCTGAGACAGATATATCTACGACGATGATAACATCTGGAATATCTTTAATGGTAGCAGCATTTCCTGGAACAAAAGAGTTATTATTGTCATTTGTTGCTGAAATGGCTGATAAGGATATAACTTATGAAACAGATCCGGCAATGATTATTTGTGGAATGATATTAATTGCATTTGGTATTTTGTATAAGATAAACATACGAGATAGAATATACATTCTTAACATGTTTGGAATTCCCGTACAAAAAGAAATTAGTGATGATTCAAATATAAAGGATTTAAAACTTGCAGATTTTAAGGTTAAAGAAATCCTTATTGATTTTGTTGATGTTTTCAACGTTAATATGACACAAAAAACAAATGAAATTATTGTGAAAAAGATAGAAAAGGTATGTACTGCGTTTATCAATAGGAGTAATGGATTTAAATCTTGTTTTACAGGTATGGCACCCATTCCATATACTATTCTTGCAGGTACATATTTAGCATCTGGAAAAGTAAGAAGATATTTTGAATATCGAAGGGCGGATTCAAAGTATTATGAATTATCGAAAAGGAAAAAGAAAAATTACGAGACATTGAATACAATTTATCCAAACCAGCCGAATATAGGAGCGACAGAAGTGGTTGTGGCACTTTCGGTGACACGAAAAGTACAGGAAGTTGATTTGAATCAATTTGGAACAATGGATATTATTGAAATTGGCTTATCAATGCCGAACGATAATATTATAAAATCGTTAACACAGTTAGATGAATATGCTGGAGAATTATTAAATCAAATAGAAGGATTAAAGCAGAAATACCCTTCTATTCAAAAAGTGCATTTTGTTGCATCCATACCTAGCTGTTTGTCTATTGAGATTGGAAAAAGATTTGCTTTAAATACGCACCGTTTGCCGCAGATTATTTCTTATCATTTTGTAAATTCGGGGACACCTAAATATCCATTTGGCATAATTGTATCAGATGGAGTAACAGGAAAGGGAAAACTTATTAAGGGGTGATGTTTATAGATGTATGATGTATCAAAAGAATTTAGAAAATTTTATAAAAATTATGTCGTTTTACAGAGTGAAAAACAACAAAATCTTAGAGATAAAAAAGATTTAAATATTAAGCGTTTGGAAGATGGACTTGTTTTATATAATGAAGAAAAGGGTACAAGCTACGCTATTGCGGAGAAAAGGGTTCAAGGCAGTATGGCAATGGCAACGGTTGTACAGAATGATAGTAATGATTATGATATTGATGTTGCAATTGTTTTTGATCGGAGCAATATAGGAGATTTAACACCATTACAAGCGAGACGTTTGGTATGTAACGCATTGGAAAAAAAGTGCGGTCAGTTTAAAGTAACGCCAGAATGTAAAACTAATTGTGTCAGAGTCCAGTATGCAGATGGTTATCATGTTGATTTTGCAGTTTATCGAAGATTTAAGGATGATGATACATCAGAATATTCATATGAACATTCTGGTGGAAGTAACTGGACAGCTCGTGATCCAGCAGCAATCACTAAGTGGTTTCAAGATGAGGTAAAAGAAAAAGGGACAGAGCTAAGGCAAGTCGTGAGATTATCGAAGATGTTTTGTAAATCTCGAAGTGGCTGGGTTAATATGCCAGGAGGGTTGATTCAATCTGTTTTGTGTAATGAAGTTTTTGCTACTGAATATGATAGATTAGATGAAATATTTTATTATACAATGATTAATATCAGAGATCGGTTAGAAGAATCAACAGAAGTATATAATCCGACAGATTCAGAAATATCATTGCTTTCAGCACAAAATCATTACGATAAAATGAATAATTGGTTATCCAGGTTAAGTGATAAACTTGAAAAACTCAGCATTTTAGAAAAGGATGATTGCACATATAAAGAGGCAGTGACAGCGTGGGAAACGTTTTTTAACCACACTTTTTGGACTGAGTTGACTGTATCGTTATGTGAATGTTCATCAATTCAAAAGTCTGTATTCACTGATACAGAAGAATATATTGAAGATTTGGTACCAATTAACGACTGCTATAATGTGGATATTAAATGTCAAGTAGAAGCAAATGGAATAAGAAAACAATTTTTAAGTAAATTTTTACAAGCATATCCGCAGTTTTATAAATTGCTTCCTCATGGTATGAAGTTACATTTTGAAGCCGTTACGGATGTACCTAATCCAGATGCGATATGGTGGAAAGTCCGTAATGTTGGTGAGATAGCAGAAAGGAAAAATGATATTCGTGGTCAAATTGAGAGAAAATGGTGGGATTATAAGACAGAAGATACAATGTTTGGAGGACCACATTTTGTGGAGTGCTATATAATAAAAAATGGTGAATGTGTTGCGATGAAACGTATAGATGTTCATATTGGAGAAAAAAGTATTTGATTAGGAAAACCGCAGGGTAGAGCGATACCTTGCGGTTTATTTATGTATTTTGAAGACCGCAACACCGCAAGACCGCAATGTTGCAAAATAAAACTGCCGGATTCATCTGTTCCGACAGTTATTTATCATGTGTATCATCATCTGTAAAAGTTAAAATGTCATTTGGGGTACAAGATAAGATACGGCAAAGTTTTTCGATAGTAGATGCGGTGATATTCTGGTTATTTCTAAGTTGCTGCATAGTTCGGTAGTCGATGCCATTGTTGACGAGATAATATTGAGATATATTCCGTTTTTCCATTGTTACCCATAATGGACTATAATCAATCACATTGTTCCCGCCCTTCTAAAATATTTCCTGATTGTCTAATTATAAGTAGGGAAAAATGCAAAAATATAGTGAATAAATTCACTAGATACTATATAATTGAGAAGATAATAAAAAACAGTATTTATGGATTAAGAATAGTATAGAGCATTGAAGTCTGAAAATTTGGCTGGTTCTCGAAAGAGGAACCGCAGTTCCCCAAACGAGAACTATAAATTGATAGAATATACTAAAATACTGTAAAATCAAAAATTTTCATAGTGCATAGAAAGGTAAGATGCACATGATGGAATCATTAGGAAATAGATTAAAGCAATTAAGACAAAACAATCGCTTGCGGCAGGATCAGGTAGCAAGCTTGGTTGGAGTAAATAAAAATACAATGTGTTCCTATGAAAATGATGTCAGACAGCCTTCTTATGAAATTTTGGTCAGATTAGCTACAATTTATAGAGTGAGTACCGACTATCTGCTGGGGTGTGAAAGTAAAAGAACGGTTGACGTATCTGGTCTTACACCAAAAGAAATACAAACAATTACAGAACTGGTTGCAAATATGACGGAGAAAAATAAAAAGCTGGAAGGATTATAGATGGCTCAAAATGAAAAGGAACAAAATGATTATAGAATTACATATTACAATACAGTGTCATCAAAAGAAGTTGATTGGTTATGGTATCCGTATATTCCCTATGGAAAGATAACGATATTGCAAGGAGATCCGGGAGAAGGAAAATCCACAATGATGATGCAGCTTGCAGCACTTATTACAAATGGAGATGCTATGCCAGATGGAAGTGGGGACAGGATACCCGGAAATGTAATTTATCAGGCGGCAGAAGATGGGGTTGAAGATACAATCAAGCCACGATTAGAAGCAGCAGGAGCAGATTGCAGTCGGATTGCATTTTTGGAACAGTCTGATGAAGAACCAATCTTATTAAATGATGTGAGACTGGCACAGGCGATTGAAGGTACAAAGGCAAAATTATTGGTTATTGATCCCCTTCAGGCATACTTGGGAATGGACGGGGAAATGCAACGTTCAAATTCGGTACGTTCTGTTCTTGGAAATCTTGTAAAAGTTGCAGAACGGACAGGATGTGCAGTTGTATTGATTGGACATATGAATAAAAGCAATCGTGCAAAAGGCATATACAGAGGACTTGGAAGTATAGACATAGCTGCAGTGGCAAGGAGCATCTTATTGGTAGGAAGGGACAGGAATATCCCATATTATCGTGTAATGCTTCAGATTAAAAACAATCTGGCACCAGAAGGAAAAGCCTATGTTTTTGAATTAAATCCGGATTATGGATTCCGATGGATAGGGCAGGATGAATATGAAGTAGAAGATATTCTGGTGCGTAAACCAAGAACGGACAGCAAATTGGACAAGGCAAAGGATTATCTGCGATTGTTATTGAATGGAACAGATATGGCATGTGCAGATATATTTGATAAAATGCGGGCAAATGGAATTGGAAAGCGTACTGTGGAACAGGCAAAAAAAGATATGGGGATTATATCTTATAAATTGGGAGATAAATGGTATTGGCAGTTAAATGGGAGTGATGTAGGTGAACGGATATGAAAAAGAAATAAATAGCCGGGAAGAACAGAAGAATAGGATTCGTGAAAGATATAAAGGTGTTGATCGAAGCGAATTGGAATTTATTCCGGCAAAACCAAAAGAAAAGTTATTTGAAGATACAACGGAGAAACGGGTATGTGCGTATTGTCGTGTGTCTACAGATGATGTGAACCAGACATCTTCTTATGAACTGCAGAAAAATCATTATGAGGATATGATAAAGGAACATCAGGGATGGAAACTGGTTGGAATTTATGCTGACGAAGGAATTTCCGGAACCTCCTTACAGCACAGGGATGAGTTTAACCGAATGATAGAGGACTGCAAATCCGGGAAAATAGATCTGATCGTTACGAAAAGTGTTTCCAGATTTGCAAGAAATATCGTAGATTGTATTGCTAAGGTTCGTGAACTGGCAAATATGGTTCCGAGAGTAGGCGTATTCTTTGAAACGGAACATATTTATACTCTTGATAATACCAGTGAAATGATGCTGGCAGTTCTCTCGGCAGCCGCACAGGAAGAATCCCATACAAAAAGCGAGATTATGAATATATCCATAGAGCAGAGATTTTCCAGGGGAATTTTTCTTACACCCAAATTGCTTGGATATGATAAAGATGAGGATGGAAACCTTGTGATAAACGAAGAAGAAGCAGAAACAGTGAGATTGTGCTATTATTTGTTTCTTAATGGATTTCCGACCTCTGAAATAGCAGAAATTATGATGCAGCTAAAGCGAAAAACAAAGCGTGGTAATCTGAAATGGAGTAGTAGTACAGTTGTAAATTTACTGCGAAATGAAAGGTACTGTGGTGATGTGCTTTCGAGAAAGACATTTACACCAAATTATCTGGATCACAAAGCAAAAAAGAACCGGCACGACAGAAATCAGTACCGTCAGAATGATCACCATGAAGCGATTGTAGACAGAGAAGTCTATAATGCGGCACAAAAAATGCTGTCTGTAACCAGATATGCGAAAGAGGGATTCCCTTTTCCGAATTTGAAAGTAGTAGATTCAGGTGCTTTAAAGGGATTTGTCTCAGTTAATCGTTCCTGGACTGGATTTACTGGGGATGATTATCAACAGGCAAGCCAGAGCGTATATGAAGAAACTGAAAAGAACGCTGGAGGAGAGAATTTAGCGGAGAAAAATATAGAAAGTAAGTTTGATTTATCTGGGTATGAGATCGTCAGGGCACAGTTTTTTTCCACTAGATTAGATCCGGCGATGACTATATCCGATGGGCAGCTTACATTTAACACTGCCTGTTTAAAGAAATTTGAAGATGTGGAGTATGTGGAGATACTCTTTAATTCGATTGAGAAAATTATTGCTGTTAGACCTTGTGAAAAAGATAATGTCAATGCGGTAAGATGGGGAACGATAAGAAAAGGGAAATGGGCAGTACTTCCCAAGAGCTGCAGGGGATTTTCACAGCCATTGTATGAATTGATGGACTGGAATGGAGACTGCAAATACCGATTTAGAGGTCAGTATTCTAAATCTTCCGATGAACAGATTTTCCTTTTTAATCTGGAAGAACCAGAGATAATCCAACGGGAAACTATAGAGAAACCTCCGATAGACGAAAGAGTGGAGACGAATGAGCAGATAGAAAAAGAAGATACAGCAGTTGTAGAAAAAGAAAAGAAAGTCAGACCAAAGGAGTATCGGACACTTTATCCGGAAACGTGGGCAGGACATTTCGGATGTGCTGCAGGGGATATAGTGTTATTGGAACGAGTTACTTATTATGGAGACTGGGATGTATTGCGTCCAGCTAAAGCTGTTGAGGGAATGGACATAATATCAGAAGATTTACTGAACAGGCTAAATGAACAGGCACAAGGGATGATAGATAGAATGAGGTGTGCAGTATGAGTGAAACAGTGTTAGAAAACAGAAACGAAAATACAGAAAATATAGATCAGAAAGCACTGGAACTTGCACAGGATTTCAGCTACGATGGGTTTCAGGTAGTCAGAAGGGAACTTTTTGCTCATTTGCGAGAACCGGCAGTTGTAATCCGGAGGGACAGTGTAACATTTAATACAGCCTGCATCGCTGGATTAGAGGATGCAGTTTACATACAGATATTAGTGAATCCAGAAGATAAACGTATGGTAGTGCGTAAATGCGAAGAGAATGATAAAGATGCTCTGCGGTGGTGCATTGCAAAGCCTGATAAGAGAAAAAGCAGGAAAATGTCCAATAAGATTTTTTCGGCAATGCTGTATGATATGATGGGATGGAGCATGGATTGCCGTTATAAAATACTTGGACACAAAATAACCCATGAAGGTGAAACTATTTACGTTTTTGACTTGTTAGAAACAGAAATATTTATGGATACAAAACGTAAAAAGAAAGTAGCAGAAGGAACTATATTGTCAGAGACAGTAAATCAGGAGGAGAAAACACTGTCAGATAAAGAAAAAGCTGCGATTGCAGACGAAGAAAAGGCAATAAAAAAGAGAAACAGAATACCATTCTATCCAAGTGATTGGAAAGATTCCTTTGGCTTACCGGTAGAAGAACATAAGAAGGCGTTAGAAATAAATATGTGTGAGGGGTACGTCGAACTGACTTCATGCAGATAATAGGGAAAGTGCGCTCAATTTGGAAGGAGGAGTGCAAATGTCGCAAAAGACAATAAACATTACAGGGGTATCTCTGTGCAAAAAAGCAGGAAGAATACGGATATTTCATTCTACAATAAAAAGATTGGGTGAACCGAAGTATATTCGCTTCCTTTTTAACCCAGAGAAACAGCTTTTTGCGGTACAGGCATCTGATCGGAAAGATTCAGAGTGCTTTTATGTGCCAAAATGTAGTGAGAATGACTGGAACTTTGTAATCAACAGTATTCCTATGCTGCGTATTATCTGGAAAGTATGTAAATGGGATAAAGAAAAAAGCTATCGAATATCAGGAACCTATCATGCAGAGTGTAATCTGGTGGTATTTGATCTGAAACAGGCAGTTACCTTGATGATGAATGAAACAGAATAAGAGAAAATAGCAGATATTATTGAGCTTCTGAGCAATCAGAGGTTCTTTTTTTATGTCATTTTACAGGGTAATTGAATAGTTCTGTGCTGAGTGAGTAATTTTGAAAAAAAAGTTGTTCCTTACTTGACATACTTAGGAACTCGTCCGATCCTTCAGGACGAACTGCGTCAATATGAATTACATCACAGGGCTCGAATCGCTATTAAACCGGGAATCACTGGTATGTGGCAGGTAAGCGGACGAAGTGACATTACAGACTTCGAAGAAGTTGTAAGACTGGATACAGAATATATAAGTATGCATCATGATTTAGATATCCACCCAATTCCAGAGAAAGTTCTTTATATCAATGAACTTGGAATTGCGGACACGGCTTTTTACTATAATACGGAAGAGCAGCATCAAAAAGCACTTACCGGAAGAACACGTACTAATGGTGGGATTTTACCTGATACTAATTCCTGTTTATCTGCAATCTCAGCAAAGAGATTACATATCCCTCTTTTCCAAACATTGGGGTCAGATCCCATGAAGAAGTTAGACGTGCAGGATCAGGTTATTCCTGATAATGTTGTTCTCCATGGGCTGAAGCAGAGAAACGGAAAATTTATTGTGCGTATTTTTGGCGTAAATGATAATCCTAAGGAGAACCGGCTGTTTGGCAGGGATCTGGATGAACTGGAAGATACACTTGGAGTGAGATTCTGGGAGGAGAACGGACAGGCACATACCTTGTGGTCTGCTGCGCTGTATCAGGAGGCAGATACGATCCGGGAGGCAACAGATGCGACACTGGAACTTTATGAGATTGTCACAGGAGGGAAAGATTTTGACAGATCTTTATGGACTGCAGCTTCCCACAAGTCTCTCTGCGCCGGATTTAATGAGGCGGATCCGGATGCTATCATAGCATGGAATAAGCGCATGGCAGATCTGGTAACTATGGACGGGATTGCAAAGGCAATTAGGGATCGGGTTCCTGCAGGAAATATAAGAAAGCTGCAGTCTCTGACAAAGATTCAAAAGGAATGGCTGAGGAAGCGTCTGAGAAAAGCAGATTTCGGTGAAAAAATGCGTCTGCATTATTATCTGGGAGTGATCCTTGAGGATGAGAATGAGGTGCAGGAATGTTTCCGTATTATTCAGTCAGAGGTTCTGGAAGCGACGATCAAAAGTCTTGCTTATAATGAGCAGGCAAGGATTGTTACAGATCATCATACAGTCAGGCTGCCGCTCCGTGTGAACTGGGGAGGTGGCTGGAGTGATACACCGCCCTATTGTAATGAAAAGGGCGGGACTGTATTAAATGCAGCTATTCTTCTGAACGGGGAGAAGCCGGTGGAGGTGACATTGGAGAGGATTCCTGAGCAGAAGGTGGTTTTTGACAGTGCATAATTGAAAAAGCTGATAAACTGAGTGCTTATCTTATCAAATAGAATAGATTGCTGCACAATCATACTTATTCCTGTATCTCTCAAATGCGGAGATACAGGAGTAATTTACAGGCTCTCTTTCTTGTCCATCCGGCAGCGTTTATCCAGGTGGCGGTTGATCAGAAGCAGGAATACTGCAAATTACGCTCAAACGGAATGCCAGTTCCGCTACTGCGGAACGGCTATTCC
>NZ_JAJDMJ010000007.1:0-106909 GCF_020593585.1 Blautia sp. DFI.6.71 | reverse complement strand
GATTAAAGAAACTTGAAAAACAACTGATCCGGGAACAGAGAAGTCTTTCCCGAAAATATGAAAATTTAAAGAAAGGAGAGTCCACTCAAAGAGCAAATATACGGAAACAAAAGCTTAAGGTACAAAAACTTCATCATAAAATGGATAATATCCGTACGGATCACATTAACAAGACAATCGCTGAGATAGTGAAAACCAAACCATCTTACATAACGATTGAAGATTTAAATGTAAAAGGAATGATGAAAAACAGGTGTCTTTCAAAAGCTGTTGCATCTCAGAAGTTTTATGAATTTAGAACAAAGCTTAAAGCTAAGTGTGATGAAAACGGCATTGAATTAAGGGTGGCAGATAGATTTTATCCATCTTCAAAGACCTGTCACCATTGTGGTTCTGTCAGGAAAAATTTAAAGCTTTCAGATAGAATTTACAGATGTGAATGCGGCTATGTTGCAGACAGGGATCTCAATGCGGCACTTAATTTAAAAGATACTAAAACTTACAGGATTGCATGATCAAAAGCAAATGTAAGTATGTACCGAAGGCTATTTCGGGAATTAACGACTGTGGAGTGTACAAAAACCTGTGAGTAGCGTATTGCCTGCAATCGTCAAAACATACACAATGAAGCAGTAAGAAGTATTCGTGAGGACTTCAATTTCTCGATGTGTTTGAGTATGTTTAAACACATTTGGAGTGGCAGGCTTTCATGTCAGATCATTTACCACGTACAAACCGGTGGCTGATCGCACTTTCTGTTATTCTGTGTCTGATACTTGGAGGAATTTTCACCCGTTCTTCCGCTGTGACTTCACAGGCAGATGCCATCAGCGATGCCGGAGCTTTCGTGTCAGAAGATCAGGATTCTGCGGAGTTTACTTCTGAGGAAACATTGACTGATAGCAATGATAATTTTACGGATTCTTCTTCCGGGAAACTGTTTGGACGCACTTCTTCAGATTCATCTGAAGCTTCTCCGGGCGGTCCTGCATTAAGCACTGATATCTCGCCTGAGGCATCAGAGGGCAGCTGGGCTTCCAGTGGAAGTAACTGGATGTTTCTGGTAGATGATAAGCCATACACAGGATGGTTCACAGATACAGATGGGAAACAGTACTATATGGATGAGACCGGTATTATGCAGACAGGCTGGACAGATATCGGAAAGAAGCGGTATTATTTTGATATGGATGGCATTCTGCAGACAGGGACTGTGATAATAGATAAGAAAACTTATGAACTGGATACAGATGGTTCTCTGAAAGGTTATACGCCAAAGAAAAAATCCTCGAAGAAGAAATCTTCAGATAAGTCAGCTACCTCTGACAAGTCCGGTACATCTACGGCAAAGAAGTCGGTTGCCCTTACTTTTGATGATGGTCCCAGCTCTTTTACAGACCGTCTTCTGGACTGTCTGGAAGAAAATAATGCAAAGGCAACTTTCTTTATGGTGGGTACTGAGATTGCCAGTTTTCCGGACGAAGTAAAACGCATGAAGAAACTGGGCTGTGAACTTGGAAACCACACTTATGACCATAAGGATCTGGCGACTCTTTCTTCGGATGAGATCAGTTCAGAAATTGCAAGAGTGGATGAACAGCTTGTAAATCTTACAGGTGAGGGAGCTTCGGTGGTCCGCCCGCCATATGGATCTGTTAATGATACGGTAAAATCAACTGTGGGAACCCCGATGATTCTGTGGTCCATTGACACTCTGGACTGGAAAACGCAGGATGTGGAATCTACGGTTGAGGAAGTCATGAATAATGTAAAAGATGGTTCCATTATTCTGATGCACGATATCTTCAGCACCTCTGTAGATGCAGCCGAGATCCTGATCCCGCAGCTTATCGAAGAAGGCTATCAGCTTGTAACAGTGCACGAACTGGCTTCCCTTCATCAGACAGAATTATCGGCAGGAGTTACATACGGTGAATTTAATCGAATCAAGTAAGTCCCCTGCGGAAGTTGCGAAAAGTAATAAGAACAGCAAAATCTCCAGCAGAAGCTGACAAAAACAATGTCAGAAAAACGGAACGTAAAAATACAGGCAGTTACCACAAGGATAACCGCCTGTATTTTTTACGTTCCATATTCAATTTTATTCAAGTAAATCTCCTCTGATGTATCCGGTCTGACCGTCGTAGTCGATCTGAACCCATTCACCATCAGTACCTGTCTTCTGAACCTGATCACCTGCTGAGATCACGCCAAGGATATCAGCATCTGTGCTGGCTTCTGCGCGTACATTACATTCCTCCGAAGCAGTAAGCATCGTGCCATCTTCTGCCTCTGTTGACACACCTGCTTCCTCCCCAAGACCATTCAGGAATTCTTCAAGAGACGGATCAGATTGCTGTGCCTGATCCAGTTCATTCTGCACCTTCTTTATAAGAGCTGAAACATCACTGTCTGATAACTGTTTTTCCATATATGCGGAAATCTCAGAATCCTGTAAAGCTCCGTTATTGATCACCCAGTTTCCTTCGCTGTTCTTATATACATAGAACTGAGTCAGTGCAGGGGCCTTGGTCTCAACGCCCTGACAGATATACGAGAAACAGGCGTAAACCACGTAAGAATCATCTGTCATACCTTTCTTCGTGTACACATCGCCTACTTCATACCCTTCGATATAATCTTTCAAATTTGTGACTTTTGACTCATCAGACGGTGTAAAATCATCTTCCAGAGTCTTCAGCGTTGCAATATCTTTTTCCCCCAGAGCCTGATAATAGCTCGTGATCAATGCAGTAACATCTGCATCTGCTGTTTCCATGGGATTGGCGTCTTCTTTCTTCTCGTCAGACTCCCCTTCACTTATCGGAGAAGAAGGAACATTTCCCTGGTCTTCGGATGTGGTTTTCTGTTCATCTCCGGAATTCCCCTTATTACTTCCGGAACAGGCTCGAATGCCGCAAAACAGGACAACCACAATTATCAGAATAGCTCCACCCAGCATAAAATACCGGAGATTATCTGATAACCATTCTCTAAAATCATCCAAGTTCTTGTCCTCCTTATGAGTTATCGTTTGCTCCGTTCACTGCCGCCATACGATTTCTGACAGTTCCCGATTCTGATAACTCCTGTGATACAACGCACCGGAACTGTACATACGTCCCAGGCAGCACGCCTGAAGGGAATCGAACCCCCGCACATGGTACCGGAAACCACTGCTCTATCCACTGAGCTACAGGCGCGTATCTTGAAAATCTGATTTTCAAAGGATTTATATAATTTATTTAATACAAGGTCTATATTATCATAATTACCGAAAAAAGTAAAGTTTTTTATTTTATTACAAAAGATGCATTATTTTGGCTTGTATGTCTCGGGATAGTGGTGTATGAGCAGTAACATTTCCAGAAAAATTCCATCAAAATTTCACCGTTGATAAGATGTACAAAAAATTATATAATAGAACAATGGACGAAAAAATCAGAATAAACAAATATTTAAGCGAGGCAGGCATATGCTCCAGACGGGAAGCCGACCGGATGATCGAAGAGGGAAGGATTACGGTAAACGGAAAAAAAGCAGAAAGCGGTCAGAAAGTCAGCCTGGAAGATGAGGTCTGTGCAGACAATATACCTGTCTATAAAAATGAAAAAAAAGTACTGCTTCTTTTTAACAAACCCAGAGGGATCGTGTGCAGCACAAAGCAGCAGTTTGATGAGACGACGGTAACAGATTATCTGGATTATCCTCTGCGTGTTTATCCTGTGGGCAGACTGGATAAAGAATCACAGGGCCTTCTCCTTCTGACAAATGAAGGAGATCTGGTCAATAAGATCATGCGCGCCGGAAACTATCATGAGAAAGAATATTTTGTGACAGTGAATAAGCCGGTGGACAGGGAATTTGTCCGAAGGATGAGCAAGGGAGTCCCTGTTCTTGATACAGTGACCAGACCATGCAGAGTGGTGCAGACAGGAGAATGCAGCTTTCGGATCATTCTGACACAGGGACTGAACCGGCAGATCCGCAGAATGTGCCGGTATCTGGGATATGAGGTACAGAAGCTGAAAAGGATCAGGATCATGAATCTGACTCTGGACGGGATCAGAGAAGGCGAATACAGAGAGATCACAGCACAGGAATGGGAAGAACTGAACCATTTACTGGAATCTTCCACAAGTGAAACAGTGATCAGAACAGGAGAACAGAATGGAAACAGCAGCGATCATGCGAATGAAAGAGCTGGTGCAAAAGCTGGACAGGGCAGCAAAGGCGTATTACCAGCAGGATACAGAGATCATAAGCAACAGAGAGTACGATCAGATGTACGACGAGCTTCAGGCTCTGGAGAAAGAGACAGGCACTGTTCTGGCAAACAGCCCAACCATAAGCGTAGGGTACGAGGCAGTTGACCAGCTTCCAAAAGAAGAACACGAATCCCCCATGCTGTCTCTGGACAAGACTAAGGACAGAGAAGTTCTGAGGGAATTTATCGGGGAACACAAAACGCTTCTGTCATGGAAGCTGGACGGACTGACGATCGTTCTTACCTACGAGAATGGAGAACTTGCCAAAGCAGTTACACGTGGAAACGGTGTGACAGGAGAGGTTGTCACCAATAATGCCAGAGTATTTAAGAACGTTCCTCTTAAAATCCCGTATCAGGGAAGACTGGTGTTGCGTGGGGAAGCGATCATTACCTATTCGGACTTTGAACGGATCAATGAATCCATAGAAGACGTTGATGCGAAATACAAGAATCCGAGAAACTTATGCAGCGGTTCTGTCCGCCAGTTAAACAATGAGATCACAGCCCGCAGGAATGTGCGTTTCTACGCATTTACGCTGGTAAGCGCCGACGGGGTTGATTTCCATAATTCAAGAGCCCGGCAGTTTGAATGGCTGAAAGAACAGGGATTTGATGTAGTGGAATACAGGACAGTCACAGCTTCAATGCTGGATGAAGCCATGGAATATTTTTCAACTGCGATCACTGAGAATGATTTTCCGTCAGACGGACTGGTTGCTCTTTATGATGATATTGCATACGGAGATTCCCTTGGAAGAACAGCGAAATTTCCCAGAAATGCTTTTGCATTCAAATGGGCAGATGAGATCAGAGAAACCCATCTTCTGGAGATCGAATGGAGCCCGTCAAGAACAGGGCTGATCAATCCGGTGGCTGTTTTTGAACCGGTTGAGCTGGAGGGAACCACTGTGAGCCGCGCCAGCGTACACAATGTGAGTATTCTAAAAGAATTGCAGCTTGGTATCGGGGATACGATCACTGTATATAAAGCAAATATGATCATTCCGCAGATTGCAGAAAACCTCACACGCAGCAGTAAACTGGAAATTCCGGATACCTGCCCTGCATGTGGCCATGGAACACAGATACAGAAGGTAAATGATGTGGAGGCACTTTACTGTACAAATTCTGACTGTGCCGCAAAGAAGATCAAATCCTTTGCACTTTTTGCAAGCAGGGATGCCATGAACATTGACGGACTGTCAGAAGCAACACTGGAGAAATTCATTGCAAGAGGCTTTATTCATGATTTCGGAGATATTTTTGAGATTGGAAAGCATCGTGATGAGATCGTGGAGATGGACGGATTCGGGGAGAAATCCTTTGAGAACCTGATGACCAGCCTTGATAAAGCTAAGGAGACTACTCTTGCGAAGGTGATCTACAGCCTTGGAATCGCCAATATCGGTCTTGCCAATGCAAAAGTGATCTGCAGGCATTTTGATGATGATCTGGAGAAGATCCGCCATGCAGATAAAGAGGAAATCAGCTCTATTGATACCATCGGACCGGTAATTGCCGGAAGTCTGACTGATTATTTTTCAAACGAGGATAATAACAGAAAACTGGATCATCTGATGAGCCATCTGACTGTTAAGAAAGAAGAAAAGACAGGTGAGCAGATTTTCCGGAACATGAATTTCGTTATCACAGGAAGTGTGGAGCACTTTGCAAACAGAGCACAGGCAAAGGAATTTATTGAGTCTCTGGGAGGCAAGGTGACCGGATCAGTAACATCGAAGACGAACTACTTGATCAATAATGACACAACTTCCAATTCTTCAAAGAATAAAAAAGCCAAAGAACTGGGAATTCCGATCCTTTCTGAAGAAGATTTCCTGAAGATGGCACAACAATAAAATAATAAGAACAGGAGATAAGATAATGCCAATTAAAATACAGAGCGATCTGCCCGTAAAAGAGATTCTGGAAAAAGAAAATATTTTCGTGATGGATGAGTCACGTGCATCCCATCAGGATATCCGCCCCATTCAGATCCTCATTCTGAACCTGATGCCTCTGAAAGAGGAGACAGAGCTTCAGCTTCTGCGTTCCCTTTCCAACACACCGCTGCAGGTAGATGTCACTTTTATGGCAGTACAGAGCCATGAAGCGAAGAATACATCTGTGAGTCATCTGAATAAATTTTATCAGACATTTCCGGAACTGAAAAATAACAAATACGATGGAATGATCATCACAGGTGCTCCTGTAGAGCAGATGGAATTCGAAGAGGTAGACTACTGGAAGGAACTGGTAGAGATCATGGACTGGACAAACACCCATGTTACCTCCACCATTTATCTGTGCTGGGCTGCACAGGCAGGACTCTACCACCACTATGGACTGAAAAAACGCAAACTTGATAAGAAGATGTTCGGTCTTTTCTGGCATAAAGTGATGAACCGTAAGATTCCGCTGGTACGCGGATTCGACGATATGTTCCTTGCACCTCATTCCAGACATACGGAAGTTCCCATCGAGGATATCCATAACTGCAAAGAGCTGACAGTGCTTGCTGAATCCGATGAAGCAGGGCTTTTCCTTGCAATGGCAGACGGCGGCCGCAAGATCTTTGTAATGGGACATCCTGAATATGATCGTGTGACTCTTGACGGTGAGTACAAACGTGATGTCAGCAAAAACCTGCCCATCGAAATCCCGGAGAATTATTACAAAAACAACAACCCGGAAAACAGACCGCTCCTTATGTGGAGAGCACATGCGAACAACCTGTATACAAACTGGCTGAATTACTATGTCTACCAGTCAACTCCGTTCGACTTGTATGGAACACCGGATTTCAGCGAGATCTAAAGGGTTTGCGGAATTTACAATTTTACGTATCTTACCGTATTTTTACATGATTTCACGCAAAAATGGAGTAAAAATGAGGTCAAACATGTGAGAAAATGGTGTCAAAACTGAGCAGTACAATGCAGATACAGTAGTGACACTGAAAGATTTTCCGAAAATCTCCATGACATTTGCAGAGATGTTTGAGAATGTAGAATAATCAGTTGAGATAAGAAAGGACACAACAATCATATGAACATAGGAAACAATATAGGAAATATCATGAAGATCACAGGCGCATGGAACACCTTTAAGAGCAATCATCCCAAGTTCCCGGCATTCTGTCAGGCAGTTTCACGCAAAGGACTTAAAGAAGGAAGCATTATTGAAATTGCGATCACCACTCCTGAGGGAGAGAAGATTGAGACAAACCTGAAAGTAAAGGACAGTGACCTGGAATTACTGAAACAGTTGTCTGACCTGAAAATGTGAAAAAGTTTACAAAAATTTTATTTGAATAACAGGTATAAATCTGCTATAGTATTCTATGTTGGTTAAGTTGATTATTATTCGTTCCCATATATAAGAATGATAGGTTCTCAAAAGAAAGAAGAGGAAGAAAATTGCGTAAAAAATCACATATTTTATTAGCAAGATACCTTGCGGATCAGATGCAGACCACAGCAAGCCTGCAGTCTCACAGAAAGGCTTTCTGTCTGGGCAGCATTCTGCCGGATATCAAACCGTCCTTTATCACCAGGAGACACGAGTTCTACGGAACATTTGAAGATGTCAAGAACCGGATGAAAGAACTGGCAGACATCAGACCGGATGAGAGTAACCAGAGAGTTTACTGGCGGCGGTTCGGCGAAGTGATCCACTATATGGCGGATTATTTTACCTTTCCTCATAATAAAACATATACAGGAAGCTTCAGCCAGCATAATCATTATGAGAAAGTACTTAAGAACAGACTGAAAGAATGTATACAGCAGGGAGAAGCATATGCATATCTGGAACCGGCCATCCGCTTCGCAGATTTCTCCACCCTGATCGATTATATCGAAGCTACTCATGAGAAATACCTCAACAAGCTCCGCAGCGTGGAAGAGGATATCCGTTTTATCCTGAATATGTGCTTTCAGGTAGTGCAGGGACTGATACAGATTTGCATTGGTAATAAGAACTTTGCAGGAGCCATTCAGGCAGCCTGACAGAGATACGCTAAGAATACAGGAAGGCTGTGTGGAAATCATATCCGCACAGCCTTCCTGCATTCTGAAACATATCTTCCTCACTGCTTGTTGCTTTTCGCAACTTCTGCAGGGGGACTTACTTGATTCGGTTAAAATGTGACAAAAAAATGAATTTTGGTCAAATCTGGAATTTACCTGCCCTGAGCTGTTGATTTCAAAAAATGATTATGCTAGAATAAAACAGGTTAATATTTCGGGATAATTCACTTATGAAATAACATAATAATGTGAAAAGTAATTTAGACAGTATGCCCTTATAAACAGGGGGTAAGGACATGCTCACAGTAAGAAGGGAGCAATTTAGATATATGAAAAACAAGTATCTTACCAGATTCTTATGTCTGACATTGATGTCAGGAATGGTATTATCCGGTCCTGCGTCCGTACTTGCAGCAGAGGATACTGCTGCGTATACAGCAGACGGTTCTGATTTCAGCGATTCCGGTGATTTTGATTCAGGATCAGAGGATCCGGCGCCGGCAGATCCGACTCCAGCAGAGCCAACACCTGCGCCGGTAGACCCGACTCCTGCACCGGTAGATCCGACACCAACAGATCCGACACCAACAGATCCGACACCAACACCTGCAGAGCCAACACCTGCACCGGCAGATCCGACTCCGACACCAACAGATCCGACTCCGACACCTGCGAATCCTACACCAACACCGTCTTCACAGATTACGAAGGCAGCCCAGGATGTGATCGACAGAATCAAAGAGTTGAACGCACAGACCATCACGCTGGAGAAGAAAGCCACTGTTCAGAGCATCCGCACTGCATATAATGCCTTGTCTGATACAGAGAAGGCACAGGTTTCTAATTATAATCTGCTGGTTCAGGCAGAAGCGACTATTGCTCAGCTGGAAGCGCAGAAGAACAATGCGAATACGAATAATCCATTTACGAGTAATACCAGTGCTGCACAGACCGGAACTCCGGTATATTATGCGTCCAATATCCACGCAGGTAAGGATTTCTATCTGGACAGCCTGAAGAATAACTACAATCTGACCTTCTCAGATGATTTCGCTTCTGTTATGGATGAGATCGAGAAGGAATATAAAGAGAAGAACAAAGTGGCAGATGCCAGCGATGTAAACGGCAGCAAGACCACCACATCTGCAGACAGTCTTCTGGTAAGAAACTGGCAGGATATCCTTGCAGTCTATGTATATCAGCAGAGCCAGGATGGAAAAACAGAATTTACCCTGGATTCTTCCTGCAAGAAAGACCTTGCGAAAATCTTTGCAGAGATGAACCCGATCGTAAGGGACAAGCAGGATATCACTCACGTTACATACGCTAATCGTAAAATCAACTACTATATTAAGAAAAATAAAATCGCAAAAAAGGATCGTACGATCCTTAAGAAATATGTGGAGACAGACTGCAAACTCCTCTGCGCGGTAGTAACAGCTGCCAACGGTTTTGTCCGCGAGAGCGTAGGAGATGATGTTTCCGAGGAAAGAGTAAATGTTATCTCCGCAGCCTATTCACTGGTTGGTAAAGTCGGTTACTTCTGGGGCGGCAAATCCACAGTGATCGGTGAAGATCCAGGTTGGGGAACCAGCGAGAAGGTATCAGCCGAGGGAAGCAAGAGCACCGGAACCATCCGCGCATACGGACTGGACTGCAGTGGTTTTGTCACCTGGGCAGTGATCAACGGATATCAGGATAAAGCAATGCAGGAAGCTGTAGGCGACGGAACTTCCGATCAATGGGAGAAAGCAAACGTGGTAACTGAGGCAGATGCACAGCCCGGAGATCTGGTGTTCCAGAAAGGACCGGAAGCAGGAAGCGATAATCATGTAGGCATTCTCTGCGGTAAAACAGACGCAGGTGACTGGATCGCAGTACACTGCTCCTCCGGTAAGAATGGAGTAACAGTAGGCGAAGCATACAGTGCAAGCTTCCGTTACATCCGCCAGCCATCCTTCTACCCGACACAGGAACAGGTTCAGGAAATGCAGAGCAGCAGTACGGTAAGCACAACAACAGGTGATGCAGCAGTTTCCACAGGAACAGATATCTTTTCTGCAAATGTGACAGTAAGCAATACTCTGCAGGATGCGATGAAGTCAAATACTTCCGACTCAACAGGATTCACAACATCAGGATCCACTGAGAAGACTTCCATCCTTCCGGATAAGATTGATCTGTCAAAAGAGAAAGTCGCTGTATTTAAGGCAAAATAAAATGTATAAAAGAAGAGAAAGTCATACAAAAAAGTCTGGCTTTCCCTTCTTTTTTCGTGTGTAAACTTTTTTATCTGTTAACTTAAACGATTAAGTAAAAACTGACGAATTTGCTTATTTGTCTGCGGAATATGATTCAAAAACGAAAAAAATATTCGAAAATATGGAAACCCCTGGAGAGTACAAAAACCTGTGAGTAGATGGATATTTATATCATCAAAAGCATATTCGTTGAAGTAGGAATGGAACATAAAAGTTTATAATTTTTTATAAGTTTTCAGTAACGGTGTCATTAATCTATATGAAGGGATTTGAGAGAGATACGATCATGTATGAAAAAGGTCAGGAAGCTGAACGCAAAAATACAGAAAGGGAACGTCAGAGAGCGGATTTTGCTGAAAAAGAAAAAATAAAGGCCCCAAAAGAGACAACAGAAGCACTTAAAAGAGTAGCTGAACTGGAGAAGATTTTGCAATGTAAAACTACGGAGGGTAAATAAGATTATCTTAAGATAGCCACAGACCGGCACCCATCCAGTTACTGTTCATACACCACTATCCCGCGAGGTGTTTTGGCATGAATATGCCAAAATCCCGAGACATACAAGCCAAAATTCCATTGCCGCAGGCAATCTGGAATGAATTTTGGCTACGTTACTGAGAACGGAGTGAACAGTAACCCCATCCAGCCTGCGGCTTTTTTACCCACTATTTTTGAGTTGACTTTTTGACACATTGCGCATATACTAACAGTAGCTAAGGAATGTGGTGAGATTCCTTGAAGCAAAACAAAAACCCTCAGAGTGCCAGCTCTGGGGGTTTTCTTGCTCGTTACGGTGAGCTATTCCGTTTAGACTGTTGCTGTCTATCGTCTGCTGTCCAGCCATTTGCATATGTAGTAGCTAACTACGCCTGCTATAACAGAGACAAGAAATGTGGTGAGAATTTCTTCCATGGAGTCCACCTCTTTTCTGCTGGAGGTTCGACAGCTTTTTGAGTATAACATGTTTTAGAACAAATTGGAATAGTAAAACCTGGCATGAGTTAACTGATAGAGGCAGTTAGGGGAGAACCCTCTGCCGGGACTGGTATTAATACTGAACAGGTCTGGCGGGGTCGCACCCCTGTCGGGAAAATAAAGAAACAAAATATGTTTTAAAAGTCCTCTAAAGAAAGTATAAAAATCTAATCAGGTCACAGACTGGAATCCGCTCAGTCTGTGGCTTTTTAGTCATGAATAATTATGATTATAATTGACTTTAATCACGTTTTTGTTATGTACGGTCAAGTTTAATCCTGTTTATAGATGACTTGCAATTGTATTTCTATTATTTTAAGTCAATCATAATTACAAATATAGTTGACTGCGATTGCACTTTTATTATATAAGGTCAAGCTGAAGCATGTTTATAAGGCAGTTGGAGTCAGAACCGGTTGGGAGCACGCCTCAAGGACTGTTTTTGAGGCGCTCCCTTTATGAAATTAAGAAAAAATATTATTGTTGTACTGCATGATGAGTAAGTGGTATAATAATACAAGTTTATATTGCAGAAAAAAGCTGTTGTTCGTGAGAGGCTGGGAATAATGATTGAGTGGAAACAAATGACGATGCAGGAAGCAGAGAATAAAATGGAGGTGCTTCGGGAGATTTTTGATGTAGTCCGTCTCCTGAAAGGGAGTGATCTGCAGGCTGCCGGAATGGAAAGTAAGCTTGCAGGAAGAGAAAATCCTTGCCAGTGTTATGCTTTCTGGAATAAAGATAAAAGATGTGAGAATTGCATTTCCCTTAAAGCACTGGAGGAAAAGAAACAGACATCCAAAATTGAATTTCTTGATTCTGATATGTATCAGGTATTTGCAAGGTATCTGGAGATTGACAGTGAGCCTTATGTAATGGAAATGCTGAAAAAGCTGGACGAGAACACGCTGACAGATGAGGAAGGATATGAAAAACTGACGGAAAAGCTGACTGTATATAGCGAAAAGCTGTATAAGGATGTGCTGACAGGGGCGTATAACCGCAGATATTTTGAGGAAAAAGTCAAAAATATGTCTTTGAATGCCGGAATTGCAGTTATCGATCTGGATGATTTCAAATTGTTCAATGACACTTATGGTCATGATGGAGGAGACCTGGTACTGATAACCGTAGTGAATGTAATTCGGCATTATATCCGTCGCACGGATATTCTGGTGCGCTATGGAGGAGATGAATTTCTGTTGATCCTGCCCGGAATTGAGAAGGAAGTCTTTTCACAGAAGCTCCGTATGATCCAGAAGAAGATCCATGCGACGCATATTCCGGGTTTTAATCGTCTGAAGCTTTCAGTGAGCATTGGTGGAGCTATGTTTACCCATGGCAGATTGGAGGAAGCGATCACCAAAGCAGACAGACTTATGTATATGGCCAAGGGACATAAAAATATAGTAGTGACTCGGTGGGATCAGAAGAAAAATACAGATGAGATGGAAAAAAGGAACCGGCTCCAGCTTCTGGTTGTTGATGATTCTGAAATGAACCGAGAGATACTTAAGGAAATTCTGGGAAAAGAATACCGGATACTGGAGGCCTGTGACGGGGAAGAGGCTCTGAAGATACTGGAGCAGTATGGACCTGAAATCTCATTGGTTCTGTTGGATATTATTATGCCAAAAATGGATGGATTTGAAGTACTCGCCTATATGAACAGAGATAAATGGATCGAGGATATACCGGTGATCATGATTTCCAGTGAAGGATCAGAGAGTTATATCCGCCGTGCCTACGAACTGGGGGCTTCGGATTATATAAGCAGACCATTTGATGCTAAGGTGGTATATCAGCGGGTTATCAATATGATCAAGCTCTATGCCAAGCAAAGGCGTCTGATCCATTTGGTAACAGATCAGATTTATGAAAAAGAGAAAAACAACCGTATGATGACCGGGATTCTCAGTCAGATTGTAGAGTTCCGAAATGGTGAAAGCGGGCTTCATGTGCTGCACATCAATATTCTGACTCAGCTTTTGCTGGAGAAATTGATGCGAAAATCAGAGAATTACGATCTTTCTTGGTCTCAGCAGCATATGATCGCCACAGCTTCAGCACTTCATGATATCGGTAAGATTGGAATTGATGAAAAAATTCTGAATAAATCCGGAAAGCTTACAAAGGAAGAATTTGAAGCCATGAAACAGCACACGATCATAGGTGCCCGGATGCTTGACAGTCTGGAAATGTATCATGATGAAGAGATGATGAAATATGCCTATGAAATATGCCGTTGGCATCATGAACGTTATGATGGAAAAGGATATCCGGATGGTTTGAAGGGAGAAGAAATCCCCATATCTGCACAGGTGGTATCACTGGCAGATGTGTATGATGCCCTGGTAAGTGACCGGGTATATAAGAAAGCATATTCTCATGAAAAGGCAATAGAGATGATCCTAAATGGAGAATGCGGAATGTTTAATCCTCTTCTTTTGGAATGTCTGGTGGAAATTCAGGATAAAGTACGCAAGGAACTTGGTATTAAAGATGTGAATGAATGTCTGGAATATCTGGAAGAGAGAAACAGATAAAATCCCCCTGAAAAGAGCCTAAACTCAGCGATGAATGGGTGTACATTTCTGTAAATCTGAATGGATTAAAATGGGAAGACAGAGTGATCAAGTTGAACGTGTAGCCTGCGGCAGTGGGAAATCAATAAATTTCTATCAGATCAGAAGGATGCAGAGAATGTTGCGGCTTTGAAAATAATAAATGGTCATTACAGAGATCGATTCATGAAATGCAAAAATATTTTGTAAAAAATTTTCCTGAGTATCTTGACAGGGAATAAATAATCCTTTATAGTATAGTACAGATTTGGTGTGTTACTGGACAGGCAGGCATTAACCGGTCATAAATATTATTTTTTAATGTTTATGGGGGTTAGTGCCTTTTTTTGATGTATTTTATGTGGTAAAACGCGGAATAATCATATGTCAGAAGGTTTTAATCTCCCGAAAACAAGACGGTTTATTCGCACGAATAAGGAAAAGGAGACAAAAGAACATGAAAGACAAGATTTTTGGAGTTTTGCAGCGTGTGGGAAGATCCTTTATGCTTCCGATCGCAATTCTCCCTGTTGCAGGTTTGCTGCTTGGTATCGGCAGTTCCTTTACAAATGAAACAACTATCGCTACCTATGGATTGCAGAAGATTCTGGGAAGTGGAACATTACTTAATTCTCTTCTGATCATTATGAACAAGGTTGGAAGTGCTGTATTTGACAATCTGCCGCTGATCTTTGCTGTTGGTGTTGCCATTGGTATGGCAAAGAAAGAGAAAGAGGTTGCTGCTCTTTCTGCGCTGATTGCATATTTCGTTATGAATGTGGCTGTCAGTGCCATGCTTCTTATCAACAATGAAATCACAGCAGACGGTCAGATAGCAGCAGATGTACTGGAAGGAACCATTACTTCTGTATGCGGGATCCAGTCTCTGCAGATGGGTGTATTCGGCGGTATTATCGTAGGTCTTGGTGTTGCGGCACTTCATAACCGTTTCCACAAAATTGTGCTTCCGAATGCGCTGTCATTCTTTGGCGGCTCAAGATTTATACCGATCATTTCTACGATCGTATATATGTTTGTGGGAATCCTGATGTATTTTGTATGGCCGGTAGTTCAGAACGGTATTTATGCTCTGGGCGGTCTGGTAACAGGAAGTGGATATCTGGGAACTCTGATTTTTGGTATTATTAAACGAGCACTGATCCCCTTTGGGCTGCATCATGTATTTTATATGCCATTCTGGCAGACAGCAGTGGGCGGAACTATGGAAGTTGCAGGACAGGTGGTGCAGGGCGGACAGAATATCTTCTTTGCACAGCTTGCTGATTCTGCAAATATAGCACATTTCAGTGCGGATGCAACCAGATATTTCTCTGGTGAGTTTATCTTTATGATTTTTGGTCTTCCGGGAGCAGCGCTGGCTATGTATCGCTGTGCAAAACCTGAGAAGAAAAAAGCGGCAGGCGGACTTCTTCTTTCCGCAGCGCTGGCATGTATGTTTACTGGTATCACTGAACCGCTGGAATTCTCATTCCTGTTTGTAGCTCCGGCATTGTTCGTAGTTCAGGTGATCCTGGCAGGTGCGGCTTATATGATCGCACATATGCTGAATATTGCAGTAGGACTTACTTTCTCAGGCGGTTTCCTTGACCTGTTCCTCTTTGGTATCCTGCAGGGAAATGCAAAAACAAGCTGGCTGAGGATCATTCCGGTTGGTATTATTTACTTTATCCTGTATTATGTGATCTTTACATTTATGATCAGGAAATTTAATTTCAAGACTCCGGGACGTGAAGATGATGATACAGAGACAAAGCTTTATACAAAAGCTGATGTAAATGCAAGAAAAGAAGCCGGAAAGACAGCCGGTGCAGCTGCAGCAACCTCCGGTGATCCGGTAAGTGAACTGATCACCAGAGGCCTTGGCGGAAAGAAAAATATCGTAGATGTTGACTGTTGTGCGACAAGACTTCGTATCACAGTTGCAGAGCCTGAGAGAGTTCGTGATGAACTTCTGAAACAGACAGATTCCAGAGGAATCGTGAAAAAAGGACAGGGCGTACAGATTATCTATGGACCTCATGTAACTGTTATCAAGGCGAAGCTGGAAGAATATCTGGAAACTGCTCCCAACGAATTCGCGGATGAGACACCGGATAATGTACAGGTACAGGAAAATGCTGCAGCAGGAAATGCAGATGGACAGAACAGTGCAGAGGTTGAGGACAAAAATGCAGGTACAGCACAGTCCTTGGCACCTGTAAAAGAAGAAAAGATCAGAAAAACAGCAATCATTTACAGCCCTGTAGACGGAATCGCAGCAGATCTTTCTACTGCACCGGATGAGGGATTTGCAGGAAAAATGATGGGTGACGGTGCAGTGGTGACACCAACAGAAGGTACTGTATATGCACCTGCAGACGGTGAAGTTGAGTTTATTTTTGATACAAAACATGCTATAGGTTTCCAGACAGATTCCGGTATCCCTATGCTTCTTCATATGGGAATCGACACTGTAAAACTGGAAGGAAAAGGCTTCGAAATCCTGGTAACAGAGGGTCAGAAAGTGAAAAAAGGTGATCCGATGATGAAACTGGATTTGGAGTTCTTAACTGCTAATGCTCCGTCTATCACTTCCCCTATCCTTGATACTGAACCGGAAGACAACCAGAGGATCAGACTTCTGGCAAACGGTGAGATCAAGGCCGGTGAACCGTTGTTTGCGGTGGAGACACTGGAATAATATTGTTATCAAAAAACAGTTGGATGATCAAAAGAGATGACATCTTGATTATCTGACTGTTTTTTTACCCTTTTTGCAGGGGGGATCTGGAAATCAAAAATGTAACAAATTTGTGTGACGGGTAGGATTCTTATTCAAAATATGGTAAACTATAGCAGTCTTATGACCAAAGGGAAAATTATTATAATGGCAATAAATTTTTATAGAGGGGATTACGACAGAGATGTACAGAGTTAGCAAGGTATTAAATAATAATGGTGTTATAGCCATTGATATGGATGAAAATAAGGAGTATGTGATTCTTGGCAAGGGTGTTGGCTTTGGAAAAAAGGTCAGCCAGCGTTTTGATAAGCCGGAGGGATGCACTACATATCGTCTGGAACAGGAGACAGAGCGTGGATCTGCGAAGGAACTGGTAAAGGGAATAGAGCCGGAGTATCTGGAGATTGCAGATGCAATTCTGACAGAGTCACAGAAAGTGTTTGGAGATTCCATAGACAGAGGGATTCTTTTTCCACTTGCTGACCATATTTCTTTTGCAGTCGCAAGAATCCGCAGAAATGAGCAGATCAGCAATCCGCTGACAGAGGATATCAAGGTTCTTTTCTACAGTGAATTTAAAGTTGCGGAAACACTGAAAACAATTCTGAGAGAAAGACTTCAGATAGAGATTGATGATCATGAGGTTGGATATGTGGCATTGCATATTCATTCTGCAATTGGTGACGAGAAGGTATCTGTTGCCATGCAGACTGCGAGAGCAGTGAGAGAGTGTATAGATATGATCGAGAAAGCAACAGGTAAGCCAATCGATGTACTGTCACTGTCCTATAATCGTCTGATGAACCATATGAAGTATATGGTAGCGCGTGCATCTACAGGAGAGAAGCTGAATCTGGACATGAATGAATATATGTTGGATCAGTATCCCCAGGCATATAAGGTTGCCACTGACATCTGTAAAAACCTGGAAGGATGTATTGGACATAATCTGGATGAAACCGAGACAGGATATCTGGCAATGCATATCCAGAGAGTGTATAAGGATGCGGTATGATAATCAGTAAAGAAAGAAATTCCCTGCTCGGCCGGAAATATTTTATTTCTGGTCTGAACAGGGAGTTTTTTATGGTTCCGGCAGGGTATCCTTATATTTCATATATTTACCTTCGGTAAGTAGCTTTTCATATGCATCGTAAGCGTCCTGCAAAGTATCGTATTTTTGATCTGAAGAAAGATATTTTTTGTAATCGTTTAGCGTTTTTACAGTTGCAAGGATTGTCACATAAGTTTTTTTGGAGCGAGTAGCAGTTGTTGTTTCGGAAACATAGAATTTGCCATCTGTTGTGCTGATAATAACTGGGATTTTTTGGTTAACACCTACTTTATTGGTGTCTAAAGAAGTCCAAAAAAGATAACGATCGGATGGAAATCTTCCATTTCCATTTCCATAATATGCCCAGGTACCGTATTTCAGCAGACTTTTTTCTTTTTTGGCAATTTCGTTTTCAATTTTCTTAACTCTTTTGGTACCTGCTTTGGAATCAATTTCAAAGTTATATGTATTCATTATATCAGCATCAGTGGTTAATAAACCAGAATCCTTGAGCGGCCCCATCAAATCTTCATTAATATTAAACGGATATTTCTTCACACCACTCCCATTTCCGCCGGACCATGTAAATTTCACACTGTTATCATCATTAAGGGAAATCTCACATGTTCCATTGGCGACTGGAATTCCTTTCCAATTGGCAGTATCTTCGTCACCTACAGTATGGGAAATCCCGGCGATGGTGATAGTTTTTGCGGACTGCCAGTCATCTATTTTCTGTTTCAGCTTAACTGTTCTCGTTGCATCTTTGGGATCTTTTCCATCCAGATTTATATCTGCCATCATTTCGCCATACTCAGTGCGGACGTTTGCCAGGTCTGTTGATTCGCGGCTTCGTTCCACATATTTTGTGTAAGAAGGCGCCAGAAGTCCGACAAGAATTGCCAGGATTGCGACCACGACTACAAGTTCAACCAGAGTAAAGCCTTTATCTTTTTTTTGCATGTATTTTACCTGTAAATAAAAATGTTAAATAATAGTTATGCCGGGGGTAAAATATATACTTTACCACTTAAGCTTTTTTAAGAATGATAGCACAGAATCTGTTACTGTGCAATATTTGCAGAAAAAATATTTATTTACAGATACAGGGCAATCGTATGGATCATTTTTTCCACATCCAGTGGTTTGGCCAGATGTGCGTTCATGCCACAGCCCAGTGCATGGCGTACATCCTCTGCAAAAGCATTGGCGGTCAGTGCGATGATGGGAATGGAAGAAGCATCCGTCCTGTCAAGCTTCCGGATCTGGCGTGTGGCTTCGTATCCATCCATCAGAGGCATCATAATATCCATAAGTATTACATCAAATGTCCCCTCAGGATGACTGGAGAAAAGTTTCACAGCTTCCCTGCCATTGGATACTGCAGTTACCACAGCCCCTTCTTCTTCAAGGAGTACCTGTGCCACCTCTCGGTTTATCTCATTATCCTCCGCCAGCAGGATCTTTATGCCCTGAATGGAGTTTCGCTCAGATTCTGTCTCAGAAGAGATATCCGTTTCTTCTGCCTCTTCAAATGGCAGAGTGATCACAAAAGTACTTCCGATACCCGGAGTACTGGAAATCTCAATGGTACCCCCCATCTGTTCAAATAGCGCTTTGGCAATGCTCATACCCAGTCCGGTGCCATGATATACACTCCGGGCATCCACCTTCTCCTGAGTAAAGGGTTCAAAGATCTTCTCCAGATATTCTCTGCTGATGCCGATTCCCGTATCAGAGATCGTCCATCTGCAGACCAGTTTATGATCATGGGAAGGGAGAATATTGATCTCCGTATGGATCGCCCCATTCTCTCTGTTATACTTGATACAATTACTGTAAATATTCATCATGGCACGACGGAGGTGCAGAGGGCTTCCGTATACAAAGGGATGTTCGTATATCTCCGGTGCGATATGAACGGTGAAATCAATGCCGTTTTTCTGTGCCTGCATATCGATCAGCATCTGTGTTTCTTTTTCATATCTGATCAGATCAAAAGGTTCATGGTTGAGTACAAGTCCACCCTCCTCGATTTTGGACATATCCAGCACATCATTGATGAGAGAAAGCAGATGACTGGCC
The DNA here is from genome assembly GCF_020593585.1 of Blautia sp. DFI.6.71. Lineage (NCBI taxonomy): Bacteria > Bacillati > Bacillota > Clostridia > Lachnospirales > Lachnospiraceae > Blautia > Blautia sp. DFI.6.71. Next base: position 86,926 of record NZ_JAJDMJ010000007.1, on the reverse strand, counting down.
GAAATGAATGCTTTTTCACGATTATTTTTAAGGAATTTAACATCATTTTCATGTTTTTTATCAATTTCCAGCAGACCAATGATCCCATTCAGAGGTGTACGCATATCGTGGGACATACGGGAAAGGAAATTGGATTTCTCTGCATTGGCGCGTTCGGCAGTGTCAAGAGCTTCTTTAAGGAGCTTCTGGTGCCGGATCTCTGATTCCACCACATCGTCCACATTCAGAAATCCCAGAACAATGATACCGGAGTCTTCGTTTTTGATAAAGCGGAACTGATAGTAATGGATACCATCCCTGTCATTTATCCGGTAATTTCCCTTGTATTCGGACTGACCGGACAAAACACTCATTACATTACCCAGTTCCAGTGATTCTTCCAGCATTGTACGGTCATCCGGATATACACGCTGCCGGATATAATCTGAGAGGAAAAGATCATAGGGATATGTATCGTTGTGTTTTTTGTCTGGATCAGGGACATCATGGTCTTCCTGCTTGATCACAGAGAGAGTTTTTTCTCTGGGGTTGATCAGGTATACGTTCAGGTAGTTGCTGCTCAGTGTCTGGACAATACTTACCTGTGTCTCATAGGCTTCCTGTGTTCTGGTGACATCTTCACCGTAGAGGATTGCTTCCAGATGGTTGTTGGAAGGATTGAGCAGCAGTCTCGCCACATATTTGGAAATCCTGGCTATATTGTCATCGTAGAGACAGCGGGAAACCCTGGTGACTTCCACCTGACCGTCCTCATAGCTTTTCATCAGGGAACTGCGGCAAAATGCATTGATGAAATCGTTTCTGTCCTTTAATACCGGTATGAAAACAGCAGTCTCTGCGATAAAATGGTCAATGGAAGCGTCAGCATCCAGCCCATAGGCCAGGGCAGAGGTTCCTCCGATCTTCAGAATCTTATCATCTGTAAGGTCGAGATGAAAGTAGCCGGCAGCATGGGTAATGGATGCCAGAAGAGAGTGGAGCTGGTTTTCATAAATCTTGCGTGCTGTCACATCATTGTCTTCACAGGCCACTGCAATCACAAAATCCCGATAGTCATCGGCGTTTCCGTTTCTGGCAATGAGCAGATAATAGTAATGGACAGTATCTGTGACAAGCCTGAAATGGAATTTGAAAGAGGCTTCCTGAGAAAGTCTTTCCAGCAGGGTTTCATAATTCAGGTGTCTGGATACATAGGAACGCTCATCCGGATGAACATATTTCTGAATGAGAAAATCAAATGACAGTTTATAGTCTGAATTATCTTTAATATCGAGATCCGCAAAAGCATCAGTAAATCTGGAACGATATACGGAGATTTTCCCGGTTTCCCGGTTTACGCCATAAACAGACATGTAGTCAGAAGCAAGCAGGTTGATGGCACCCAGCAGACGGAGAGAGTTCTCACCTGTGGGAATAGACTTTGACAGGCTTTCTCCTTCGGCTACTGTGCTGAATACAAGTGCATGTCCTCTGCTGCCATCGGGCTGTACAGTCTCTACTGCATCAACTGTTTCATAAATATGGCGGATCGGATCCAGGTAAGTCTTTGGTCCCTGTATCCCCAGTGCTACAGGGCAGGGTGGGCATGGGGAATCAAGCCCCATAAGTGCCTTATAGCATTTCACTCCCGGCTGGAGATTGGGGTACAGCTGTTTGGCAGTGTCGTTATAGCTTAGGATATTATAGTCTTTGTCTATGCTGTAATATCCGGATGAGTGTGTGTTCATAATTTTGTACTCCTGATGTTTAGTATTTCAAAGTATACTCTTTTTACCAAAAAATAGCAATGATAATGGGGAAATTTATAAAAATTGTACAATGTTTCTGATGCCTGCACACGATTCCCAGGTTGACATCCCATCTGCCGTTTGCTACACTAAAACCACATATCTGACAAAGGAACGGGAAATATGAAGAAGAAAAAAATTATAATTTTATCTATTATGATAATTGTGGTTGCCTTACTCCTTGAAGCGAGCATTTTGAAATATGTTAATGACAAAAATGCCCATAGAACATCAAAGGTGCTTCTTGATCGTGTGATTACTGTGCTTGATAAAAATGATGAGAGCAGGAACGAGCTGATCGAATCGTTAAAGGACGATTATATTGTAAGGGCTAAAGCTGTGTCATATATGATTGATGCTGATCCGGCGGTAGAATATGATGTGAATGAGCTGCAGAAAATAGCAAAATTAATGGCCGTTGATGAGATACATCTGTTTGATGATCAGGGAACTATTTACAGTGGTTCTGCGCCCAAGTATTTTGGCTATAATTTTGATTCCGGTGCGCAGATGGAGTATTTTAAGCCCATGCTTAAGAATAAATCGCTGACCATGTGCCAGGATGTTACTCCAAATACTGCAGAGGGAAAGAAAATGATGTATGCCATCACCTGGAATGAAGACGGAACCAAGATGATCCAGGTGGGAATTGAGCCAAAGAGACTTCTCAATGAAATAAAGCAGAATAACATTTCCAATGTAGTTGCCAGAATGCCGGTATATAAAGGCATTGAAATTATAGTTGCAGATGCGGATACACAGGTAATAGAAGGAGCCACGGACAGTAGCAAATTAGGGAAAAAACTGGAAGATGTGGGGATATCAGCGAATCCTGACAGTGATGACGGTGCGACTGTAACACAGATCAGAATGGATGGAAAGCACTGCAGATGCATGATGCGCCAGAATGATAACTATATTGTTTTTGTAACTGTAGAGGATTCATTTTATCAGCAGGGCGGCATGATTGCTATTTTTATAGTAGGCGCATATTTGGTACTGGCATCCTGCTGTATAACCTATATGTTTTCCAAAGTGATGAAAGAAAGACTGGAAAAAGAAAAACTGATATACACCTCAAATACGGATGAGCTTACCAGATGTTTAAACAGGCACGCATATGAAAATGATATGAAAAAGCTTAATCTTAGTGAGGAATGGGTATACATTTCTGTAGATCTGAACGGATTAAAACGGGCAAATGATTCTTATGGCCATATGGCAGGAGACGAGCTTATATGCGCAGCGGCAGATTGCATGAGAGACAGCTTTCATGAGTATGGAAAGGTATACAGAATCGGTGGAGATGAATTTGCAGTGATCATCACAGAGAATCCAAACCAGGTGGAAGAGCTGATACATAGCTTCGACTCCAATGTGGCAAACTGGCATGGAAAGTTTGTTGATTCAATGACTGTTTCGTACGGATGGGTTTTCAGCACAGAGAGAAACTGGGGTAGTGCATATGAAATTTCAAAAGCTGCAGATGCAAGAATGTATCAGAGCAAGGAACGCTACTATAAGGAAAGCGGTGCAGACAGAAGATAGGCAGGTTACAAAAAAGGAGCTGTCGGTAAATAAGCAAAATGCAGATGGCACATATACTTATAAAAACAATTGTAAAGTATATGCAAAAGTATCCAGTACAGTTTATCTTTATAGCAAACCAAATACACGAACTGTCTGGAACTCCGTTGACCTGAAACAGCGCCAGCTCTTTGATCTGGACTAATGCGTAATAATTTTACAAACTATAGTCAAATTAAATTCTATAAAAATGTCTTGAAACTACTGAAGAAGCATGCTAGTATAAAACCAAAGCATATTTCTCTTAAGTTTCAGGGCATTTTGCCGTCTTATATTCTAAATTCATTTCAGAAATCCATGCTTTTAATTCCAATTAAATTAGAAAAGCAGGAGTTCTGAACAATTCGGAAAAGAGCAGTATGTTCTTGCACTCCTGCTGACACAGGAGGTATTGTCTATGACAAAAAGAAAGAGCAAAAAAGTCACTGCAAACCGCAATTACAAGGATACAGTATTCCGAAAACTGTTTTCTGACAGGAAAAATCTGTTATCTCTGTATAATGCAATCAATGGAACAGCGTATACAGATGAAATGAAGCTGGAGATTGTTACACTGGAAAATGCAATCTATATGGGAATGAAGAATGATCTGGCGTTTATCATTGATACGAATCTTTTTCTGTATGAACACCAGTCAACCTACAATCCTAATATGCCATTGAGGGATTTGTTTTATATATCCGGTGAATATCAGAAATTAGTGGACAGAAAATCCCTGTATTCATCAATACTGCTGAAATTACCGGCACCGAATTTTATTGTATTCTATAATGGAAAGCGGAAAATGCCGGACAGATGGACGAACTGTCTGTCAGAATCTTACGAAAACCAGCAGGGAGAGCCTAATCTGGAGTTAAAGGTAGTTACGATCAATATCAACAGGGACTGCAACAGGAAATTGATGGAGCAGTGCAGGATTCTTGGAGAATATGCGCAATATGTAGAAAAAGTACGTGAAAATGCGGAGACTATGAGCTTGGATTCCGCTGTAAAAGAAGCAGTGGATGAATGTATTCAGAAAGGAATTCTGGCGGATTTTCTCAGAGTCAACCGCGCGGAGGTTATTGCGATGAGTATATTTGAGTATGACAAAGAGGAAGAGGAACAGAAACTGCAGGCAATTTATGAAAAGCAGGGTGAATTAAGAAAGGCAAAAAGCATAGCCATCTCGCTTGCGCAGGAAGGAGAATCCATAGAAAGAATAGCAAGAATCCTTGGTGAAACGGAAAAAACGATTAAAGAATGGCTGGCTGAAACGCATTAAAATTGGTTCCGCAGTATCATCAATTGAATGTTACTGTGGAACCTTTTTATATTCATCTGCTATTTTAGCCGGGTAAGTCGGATTTTATCTGCGTATCCCTGACAGTTCGTCTTCTATCCACTTATCTGTGTTGAAGTTACTGTCAAAGAACCTGACGATCACGCCGTAAGGTTCTGTATCACTGTTGAATGCGTTGGCTTCATCAGTGTCTACGTGCATTGCCAGGTGATAATTTCTGTGGACTCTGACTACTACATCTGCGTAGATAAGTGCACGTCCGTAGCTTTTGGTCAGGACGAAGACTTCGTCATTGTCTTTGATATGCAGGGCAAGTGCTTCATCCGGAGTCATGTGGATGTGGCGTTTGGCTACGATGACCCCTCTGGGGATTTCGATATCACCGCATGGACCAGATAAAATACAGCCGGGAGTTCCTTCGATATCACCGGACTGGCGTATTACACTTGGAATCCCCAGTTTTCTGGTGTCTGTAAGGGACATTTCTACCTGCGTGTCGCTGCGGAAAGGACCGAGAAGTGCCATGTTTTCGAAAGTACCTTTCGGTCCTTTGACAGTTACTCGTTCCCGGCACAGATATTGTCCGGGCTGGCTTAATTCTTTGATAAAATGTGGTTTGCTTCCTTCTCCGAATAATTTTTCAAAATCTTCCTGCGAGATATGCAGATGTCTGGCAGAAGTTTCTATAGGTATTTTGATGCTCATTTATTACAATACTCCCTCAATATGTTACTTGTATATGTCTGTCCGACATCCTGTTGCCTGATGGGATACAGAGCAGTTATACTTACTTTTTAGTGTATCTCTTTAATTGGAAATATGCAATGTTTATCTTGTAAGAAGGACAATTTTTATTATAAAATAGTGTTAACTTATTTTTATCGGTTTACAAGGAGAAGTGTTCTGGGCTATAATAAGATACATTAGAATAACAGTTACTGTGAGCGGAGTGAACAGTAACGAATAATAATTCTAAATGTGACAAAACAGAATGAAATAGTAATGTAATATCAGACTTATAGAATAATAACCAAGAAGGATTATTGAATGAGCAAAAAGAGATTTTCCGGGCTGCGTCTGATTCTTATGGTGCCTGTGGTGGTGCTTCTGGCCGGTGGACTGATCATCGGCGGAAGAGCTTTGCAGGAACCGGGGGAAGTAAGGACTCTTAAAAAGCAGGAGGTAGCGCAGACGGATGAAGGACATCAGGAGTATTATTTCGGCCTTCTTAATGAGAATGAACAGAGAGGCTACCGCGAGATCCTGGAGGGGATCAGAAGCTTTGAGGATAAATTTTATCTGTCTCTCTCAGGAGATAATGAGATAGACAGAGTGTATCATGCAGTGCTGAAGGATCATCCGGAGCTGTTCTGGGTACATAACCGGGAGAAAGTTTATAAGACGACTTATTCGGGCAGGGATTACTGTCAGTTTTCTCCGGGATATACTTATACAGAGGAGCAGAGACAGGAGATCACGCAGGCCATGGAGAATGCATATCAGGAGGTGGTGTCGCAGATTCCGGATGGTGCTGATGATTATACCAGGGTAATGACTGTTTATACATATGTCATAGACAATACAGAATATGTGATCTCTGATGATGACCAGAGTATAGCCGGAGCTTTCTGGAAGAAACAGGCGGTATGTGCGGGCTATGCGGGAGCAGTACAGTATCTGTTGGAGCGTCTGGATATTCCCTGTATTTATGTGGAGGGTGATGCTGCAAACAGTACCCAGGGACATGCCTGGAATATTGTAGAGCTGAACGGACAGTATTATTATGTGGATGCCACCAATGGGGACCAGCCGGACTTTCTGGAGGGTGATGCCACGCTGCTGGCAGAGCATAAGACAACGATTTATGATTATCTGTGTCCGTTCCCACAGGAGTACGAGGAGAATTATAAGGCCTCTGATGAGTTTCCTGTTCCTGCGTGTACAGCGACTGACATGAATTTTTATGTGAGAAACGGCGCCTGCTTTGATACCTATGACTGGAACAGTGTATATGACCTGTGCAGACTGCGTATTGACAGTGATGCTGCGGTGGTACGCTTTAAGTTTGGCAGCCAGGCGGCTTATGATGAGGCATATATGGATCTGATCGACAGTAATCATATCCAGGATATCGCAAAATATTATATGGAAGTCCATGGGCTGTCACAGATTTCCTACCATTACGGCGTGATCGACAATATGAAGACCTTATACTTCATGTTCTGACAGGTTTAGCTCAGATGTGTCAGTTGATGATAAGGAACGCTATAAATATATAACTAAAAGGAGTGACTGAAAATTATGGTTAATATGACAGATATATTTGGAAATGCGCTGAGTATTGCCGGAAGTTTTATGGATTCAGATCTGGTGAATCGTTTTATGATGGTAATATTTGCAGTGATCCTTGTGTTTGGAGTGCTGAACTGTATTCTGGGATACAGGCTTCTGCGTTTCTGGATGATGCTGGGAGGTTTTCTGGTAGGCGGCGGCCTTGCGCTGGTGGTTGTACATACAATGGGAATACAGGAGAAATCAACAATGCTGATCGCAGCACTGGCGGCAGGAGTTGTGTTCGCAGTGATTGCATTTCTGATCTATAAGGCAGGTGTGTTTATCCTGGCAGCAGGTATCGGCTGGGCGGCCAGTATTTATTTCCTGCATCCTACCAGCTCCGCAGTATTTTTTGCATGTATTCTGATCGGCGTAGCTCTTGGTTCCATGGCAGTGAAATACTGCAGGGAAGTGCTGATCGTGGCTACAAGTCTGATCGGTGGTATTATGGCAGGGGTTTCCCTTGCACAGCTTGGAAATCTGGCAGATATTCCCTATGGTCTGGGAATGAGTGTAGGGTTTGCAGTTCTGGGTATGCTGATCCAGTTTGCTATCAACAAACCGGTTTCTGATGAAGAGGATGAAGAAACGGTTGATGAAGAAAGCACTGAGCAGATTTACAGGCGAAATCAGGAACTGAGACAAGACCAGAGTTTTGAGCAGTCTCAGGATAGAGACATGGAGGAATCAATATATGCCAGAGGACAGAAAGGACAGGCGAGAAAAAATGGCAAAAGAAGCTAAGACAAATGCAATGAGAATGCTGGACAGACAGAAGGTTAAATATGAGGCGTTCTCCTATGAATGTGATGAATTTATTGACGGGATCCACAGTGCGGATAAGATTGGTGCTCCCTATGACCAGTCTTTTAAGACTCTGGTAATGGAAGGAAAGAGCGGCGGTTATTTCGTTTTTGTAGTTCCGATTGAAAAGGAAGTTGACCGTAAGGCGGCTGCAAAGGCTGTCGGTGAGAAGACAGTGGACATGATCCATGTGAAGGATATCACAAAGATTACCGGATATGTGAGAGGCGGCTGTAGCCCGCTGGGAATGAAGAAACCTTATCCTGTTGTGTTTGATGCATCTGCAGGAGAATTTGAGGAGATTTATGTGAGTGGCGGCCGTATCGGACTGACACTGAAGGTTCCCCTTGCTGATCTGCTTAAGGTGACAGGCGGAAAGCTGGCGGATATTATCATGAAGACAGAATAAAATAACAGGGTACGGCTAAGCCGTACCCTGTATTTTATTCTTTAGTTATCGGAAGCGTCCTCTTCATTGATCTCGAATACGTGACGTTTCTTAGCCATCTCATCACTTGCCAGATATTCATCGTAAGTAGTGATCTTGTCGATCATAGTTCCATTTGGAAGGATTTCCATGATACGGTTGGCTGTTGTCTGTACGAACTGATGGTCATGTGAGGTGAAAAGGATAACACCCGGGAATTTAATCAGACCGTTATTCAGTGCTGTGATGCTCTCCATGTCGAGGTGGTTGGTTGGCTCATCAAGGATGAGAATGTTTGCACCGGAGATCATCATCTTGGAAAGAAGACAGCGGACTTTCTCACCACCGGAAAGAACGCGTACACGTTTGATGCCGTCTTCACCGGGGAAGAGCATACGTCCGAGGAATCCACGAACATAAGTAGCATCCTTGATCTCGGAATACTGTGTCAGCCAGTCTGTAATAGTAAGGTCATTATCGAACTCTGCAGTGTTGTCCTTAGGGAAATATGCCTGGGAAGTGGTAACACCCCATTTATAATTTCCTTCATCCGGTTCCATTTCACCAACTAAGATCTTGAACAGAGTAGTGATTGCCTGTTCGTTGGCACCGACGAAAGCTACCTTGTCATCATGTCCGAGTGTGAAAGAAATGTTATCCAGAACTTTTACACCGTCGATGGTCTTGGAAAGGTTCTCCACCATAAGGACTTCGTTACCGATCTCGCGGTTTGGACGGAAGTCGATGTATGGGTATTTACGGCTGGACGGACGCATATCGTCAAGCTGGATCTTTTCCAGGGCACGTTTACGGGAAGTCGCCTGTTTGGACTTGGAAGCGTTGGCACTGAATCGGGAAATAAACTCTTGAAGTTCTTTGATCTTTTCTTCTTTCTTCTTGTTGGCTTCCTTCATCTGTTTGATGAGGAGCTGGCTGGACTCAAACCAGAAGTCATAGTTTCCGGCATAGAGCTGAATCTTGCCGTAGTCGATGTCTGCTGTATGAGTACATACTTTATTTAAGAAGTAACGGTCATGGGATACAACGATGACAGTGTTGTCAAAGTTGATCAGGAATTCTTCGAGCCATTCAATAGCAGGCAGGTCAAGGTGGTTGGTAGGCTCATCCAGAAGAAGAATGTCCGGATTACCAAACAGTGCCTGCGCCAGAAGAACTTTGACCTTCTGGCTTCCTGTAAGGTCAGCCATCTGGGAATAGTGGAGATCGGTTTCAATTCCAAGACCATTCAGAAGAGTAGCAGCATCAGATTCTGCTTCCCATCCGTTCATCTCTGCAAATTCACCTTCCAGTTCGCTGGCACGGATACCGTCTTCATCAGTGAAGTCCGCTTTTGCATAGATAGCATCTTTTTCTTTCATGATCTCATACAGTCTCTTGTTACCCATGATAACAGTATCCAGAACTGTATATGCATCATATTTGAAGTGATCCTGCTGCAGGAAAGAAAGACGCTGGCCCGGAGTGATAACAACGTCACCGTTGGTAGGCTCTAACTGTCCGGAAAGGATTTTAAGGAATGTGGACTTACCGGCACCGTTTGCACCGATGAGACCGTAGCAGTTGCCCTCAGTAAATTTGATATTTACATCTTCGAAGAGGGCCTTTTTACCTACGCGCAATGTAATATTGTTTGCTGAAATCATATCATACCTCTTTTTCGTGAAATTATTGTTTTGCAGTAACTGTCCGGCAGATTGTTTATGGAAAACGTATCTTTCGCAGGAAACAGTTACATTATTTCCTATTATATAAGTTACAACCGCTTATCATTGTACCGTAAATTGGGAAATTTGCAACTGTTTTTTGCTTTTTTGGGTTCTTTTATTTACAAAAAAAAGAAGCACTGTTATAATATAGAATAAATATAGCCTCTTGACAGACAGAAATATGAGGCATTGATATGACAGAAATAACGATTACTGTTTCCATTGTTTTATGCAAAACAGCGATGTGGACAGTAAAGGATAATTAATTTTAGAGAGGTTGCAAAGACTATGTTTATTACAAGAGAGTGCGATTATGCAGTTCGAGTGGTACGTGCGCTTTGGGGAGAGAGCAGACTGAGCGTATCCGATATCTGTGAGAAAGAAGCAATCACAGCTCCTTTTGCCTATAAGATCCTGAAGAAACTTCAGAAGGCAGAGATCGTGAAGGGATACAGAGGCGTACATGGTGGTTATTCTCTGAACAGGGGACTGGATGAGCTGACTTTATATGAGGTTTATTCAGCGATTGATCCGGATATGTTTATCATCGAATGTCTGGATCCGAAATATAACTGTGTCAGAGACGGACAGGATGGATTACCATGTCTGGTACATAGAGAATTGTTATCTGTACAGGATGAACTGATAAGTCTCCTTAAGAGAAAAACAATACAGCAGATCATGGAGGAGGCGTAGAGCCTCCTTTTTTTACTTTTATCTGCCTGATTTGTCCGAAATTTGGCATATCTGCATAATGTTAGTTATATGTAACTCGAAAAATGCACATATTTGCTACTGAAATAACAGAAAATCCCTGCTTTGTACCTCAGAAGATACAAAATATGTCAAAACAAATTGGACACAGGCAGAAGATTATGTTATAATCTACAATGAAATTTGAGGTATATTTTACTTATGCCTTGAAATAAATAATTAATTTTCATCAACCTTTAAGGAGGAAAAACAAACTATGGCAAGAAAGATGAAAACCATGGATGGTAACCATGCAGCTGCTCATGCTTCATATGCATACTCAGATGTAGCCGCTATTTACCCGATCACTCCTTCATCTGTTATGGCGGAAGCAACAGATGAATGGGCAACCCAGGGAAGAAAGAACATTTTCGGACAGGAAGTTCAGGTAACTGAAATGCAGTCTGAGGCTGGTGCAGCAGGTGCTGTACACGGATCTCTGGCAGCAGGTGCTTTAACAACAACATATACAGCATCTCAGGGTCTGTTACTTATGATCCCAAACCTTTACAAAATCGCTGGTGAGCAGTTACCTGCAGTATTCAACGTATCTGCACGTGCACTTGCTTCTCATGCACTTTCAATTTTTGGAGATCATTCAGACGTTATGGCCTGTCGTCAGACCGGATGTGCAATGCTCTGCGAATCTTCTGTACAGGAAGTTATGGACTTAACACCTGTTGCTCACCTTTCAGCAATCAAAGGTAAAGTTCCGTTCATCAACTTCTTCGATGGATTCCGTACATCTCACGAGATCCAGAAGATCGAGACATGGGATTATGAAGATCTTAAGGATATGGCAGATCTGGAAGCAATCGCTGAATTCCGTAACCATGCCCTGAATCCAAATCACCCATGCCAGAGAGGTTCCGCTCAGAACCCTGATATCTTCTTCCAGGCAAGAGAAGCATGTAACCCATACTACGATGCTCTTCCGGCAGTAGTTCAGGAATACATGGACAAAGTTAACGCTAAGATCGGTACAGATTACAAATTATTCAACTACTACGGAGCTGCTGATGCAGAACACGTAATCGTTGCTATGGGATCTGTAAACGATACAATCGAGGAGACAATCGACTACCTTGCAGCAGCAGGAAAGAAAGTCGGTGTTGTCAAAGTTCGTCTTTACAGACCATTCTGCGCACAGGCACTCATTGATGCAATTCCGGAATCTGTAAAACAGATCACAGTTCTTGACAGAACTAAAGAGCCGGGTGCACTTGGCGAGCCACTGTACCTTGACGTTGTAGCAGCATTAAAAGACAGCAAATTCGGCGGCGTAAAAGTATTCTCCGGACGTTATGGTTTAGGTTCCAAAGATACTACACCTGCACAGATCGTAGCTGTTTATGAAAACACTGCAAAAGAGAAATTCACAATCGGTATCGTTGATGATGTTACTAACCTTTCCCTTGAGACAGGTGCTCCGATCGTAACAACTCCTGAAGGAACAACAAACTGTAAATTCTGGGGTCTGGGAGCTGATGGTACAGTAGGTGCCAACAAGAACTCCATCAAGATCATCGGTGATAACACAGACATGTACGCACAGGCTTACTTTGATTATGACTCCAAGAAGTCCGGTGGTGTTACAATGTCCCACTTACGTTTCGGTAAGAAACCGATCAAATCCACATACCTGATCCACAAAGCAAACTTCGTAGCATGTCATAATCCATCCTACGTAAACAAATACAACATGGTTCAGGAACTTGTTGACGGTGGTACATTCCTCCTTAACTGTGCATGGGATATGGAAGGTCTTGAGAAACATTTACCAGGACAGGTAAAAGCTTTCATCGCTAACCACAATATCAAATTCTACACAATCGACGGTGTTAAGATCGGTATTGAAACTGGCATGGGACCAACACGTATCAACACAATCCTTCAGTCTGCATTCTTCAAACTGACAGGAATCATTCCGGAAGATCAGGCAATCGACCTTATGAAAGCTGCTGCCAAGGCAACATACGGACGTAAAGGTGATGATGTCGTACAGAAGAACTGGGCAGCTATCGACGCTGGTGCTAAACAGGTTGTAGAGATCCAGGTTCCGGAAAGCTGGAAGAACGCTGAGGACGAAGGTCTTCATATGACTCATGCAACAGAAGGACGTCAGGATGTTATCGATTTCGTTAACAATATCCAGGCTAAAGTTAATGCTCAGGAAGGTAACTCCTTACCTGTATCTGCATTCAAGGATTATGTAGATGGTACAACACCATCCGGTTCTGCTGCATATGAAAAACGTGGTATCGCAGTTAACGTTCCTGTATGGAATCCGGAAAACTGTATCCAGTGTAACAGATGTGCTTATGTCTGCCCGCACGCAGTTATCCGTCCTGTAGCTCTGACAGCTGAAGAAGCAGCTAATGCTCCTGAAGGCATGAAGACATTAGACCTTACAGGTATGAAAGAATATAAATTCACAATGTCCGTATCCGCACTTGACTGTACAGGATGTGGTTCTTGTGTAAACGTTTGCCCAGGTAAGAAGGGTGCGAAAGCACTTGCTATGGAAAACCTTGAAGCAAGCGCAGACGAGCAGAAATACTTTGACTACACAGTTAAACTGCCGGTTAAAGAAGATGTTATCGCTAAATTTAAAGAAGCAACTGTTAAAGGCAGCCAGTTCAAACAGCCTCTGCTTGAGTTCTCTGGAGCTTGTGCAGGATGTGGTGAAACACCATACGCTAAACTGATCACTCAGCTGTTCGGTGACAGAATGTACATCGCAAACGCAACAGGATGTTCTTCTATCTGGGGTAACTCCTCACCATCTACACCATACACAGTAAACGCTAAGGGACAGGGTCCTGCATGGTCCAACTCTCTGTTCGAAGATAACGCTGAGTTTGGTTATGGTATGCTTCTTGCTCAGAGAGCTATCCGCGATGGCTTAAAAGCAAAAGTTGAAGACGTTGTTGCTAACGGAACAAACGAAGACGTTAAGGCAGCTGGTCAGGAATGGCTGGATACATTTGCTGTAGGTGCTACAAACGGCGCTGCTACAGACAAACTTGTTGCTGCTCTTGAAGCTTGCGGATGTGACAAAGCAAAAGAAATCCTTGCTCAGAAAGATTTCCTGGCTAAGAAATCCCAGTGGATCTTCGGTGGTGACGGATGGGCTTACGATATTGGATTCGGTGGTGTTGACCATGTTCTCGCTAGTGGACGTGACATCAACGTTATGGTATTCGATACAGAGGTTTATTCTAACACAGGTGGACAGTCTTCCAAGTCTACACCTACAGGTGCTATCGCTCAGTTCGCTGCAGGCGGTAAAGAGACTAAGAAGAAAGATATGGCTTCCATCGCTATGAGCTATGGCTATGTATACGTTGCTCAGATTTCCATGGGTGCTGACTTCAACCAGACTGTAAAAGCTATTGCAGAGGCTGAGGCTTATCCGGGACCATCTCTGATCATCGCTTATGCTCCATGTATCAACCATGGTATTAAGAAAGGTATGGCAAAAGCTCAGACAGAGGAAGAATTAGCAGTTAAGGTTGGATACTGGCATAACTTCAGATTCAATCCTGCAGCTGAAGGAAACAAGTTCTCTCTTGATTCCAAGGCTCCGAGCATGGAAGATTATCAGGCATTCCTTGACGGTGAGGTTCGTTACAACTCTCTGAAACGTCAGAATCCTGAAAAGGCTGCAAGACTGTTTGCTAAGAATGAGGCTGAAGCTAAGGCTAGATTTGAATATCTGCAGAAGCTGATCGCTCTTCATGGTGCTGAATAATCTTTTCGGTTTTTGAACGACTGTAAACAAGTTTATAAATCATTAAAAAATAAATAGATAGAGCTATTTATAGTGTCCAGACGATATATGTGGGCCGCGGTACTTTTTGTATCGCGGTCCTTTTATGTATTGCTTAAAAAGGGGACGCCGGGGAATGGCAGAACATCTGAGGCTCAGTCTCGGAACCATGTAATTTCTAAGTATTTGAAAAACCGCTAAAAACATTCAGAAATTGCTCAAACTCGCTTCGCTCAAACAGTGAGCAATTTCTGAATAACGCGGCTTTCCAAATACTAAGAAATTACATGAACCCTCGAGATTCGCCTCAGATGTTCTGTCATTCCCCGGCTGGTTGTTGGCTGATTTAAATACTTTCGTCGTTCTTAAACAATGAAATAATGTTGGCTATAAATTTGACAAGTATTGGATATTTGTCTATAATCAGTAAGAACTTTATAACTCGGTTTAGAATGATAGAATATAAAGGAGCGGTTATGAGGAGATTTGTGAGCAGGGATAGTAAGAAGGATTTCTACTTATTATATACGCTTGTATTTGGGGTTATTTCTTTTTTTATCTATTATCAGTTTGCGGGGAATGGGAAGTCTTTGGTGTGGAGTCATGACGGGATTCCGCAGCATTTGAATTCTCTGGCGTATTATGGGCGGTATCTGAGGGAGGTTCTGCATACGGTTTTTGTAGAGCATAAGCTGGAATTGCCTATGTGGGATATGAATATCGGGTATGGTTCGGATATTCTTACAACTTTGCATTATTATGTAATCGGGGATCCGCTGACTTTGTTGTCTGTGTTTGTGCCGGCGGATAAGACGGAGGTTTTGTATGAGGTTCTGATTTTTCTGAGGATTTATCTGGCGGGGATTTCTTTTAGTGTTTTTTGTTTTTATCATAAGAATCCGAAGCAGGCGACGTTTATGGGAACGTTGATCTATATTTTTGCGGGATGGACGATTTATGCGGCTATGAAGCATCCGTATTTTTCCAATCCTATGATTTATCTGCCGCTAGTTCTGATGGGGATTGATAAGATTTATAAGAGGGAGAAGCCATGGCTGTTTATCTGGGCGACTGCGGTTTCGGCTATGTCGAATTTCTATTTCTTTTATATGATCTGTATTTTTATGTTTATTTATGCGGCTTTCCGGTATTTTGGGATTTTCAGTGAGAGAAGTGTGAAGGATGTTCTGGGATGGCTGGTGAAGTTTATCGGCTATTATGCGGTGGCTTTGATGATCGCGGCGGTTATTTTTCTTCCGGTGGTCATGACGATTTTTGGTACGGACAGGTTTCAGGCTGAGAATTATGTGCCTCTTTTATATGATAAAATTTATTATGAGAAGTATCTGGGTGATCTGATCGGGGAGAATATGATCCAGTGGGGGGTTGCCGGGTATTCTGCTGTTGCTATGGCGGGTGTGTTTGTGCTTTTCTCCAGGAAGAAGAAGTACCTGGATCTGAAATTAGGATTTGGGCTGTTGAATCTGTTTTTGCTGGTGCCTTTTGCAGGGCATGTGCTCAATGGTTTCTCTTATGTGTCCAACAGGTGGATCTGGGCTTATGGGATGATGATCGCGTATATTTTCGTGAAGGCATATCCTGAGCTGTTTACTCTGACTGTGAGGGAAAAGAAGAAGATTTTTGTCATGACGGTGGCGTATTGTGTGCTGGCTCTGTTTGCGAAAGCTGCCAGAACGCAGAGAAATATGGCAGGTGTGCTGGTTCTGGTATTGGCTGTGTTTACGGTTACTTCTTTTGGAAATATTTTTCTGCAGGGGAAGTATATGTGCGGGCTTCTCAGTGCTTTGCTTGTGGTGAGCATTATGTTGAATGTTTCTTATCAGTATTCTTATGAGAAGGATTATCTGTCAGAGTTTGCAGCCGAAGAGGAGTCGCTGGATAAGCTGGAGTCGAATACGGATAAGGCGGTTCTTGCTGCCGGGGATTCAGGTGTCTATCGTTATGACCAGTACGGGGCATTGCCCTATGATAATACTTCTATGTATATGGGTACGAACAGTACTGCTTATTATTTCAGTCTTGCAAACAGCAGTATCAGTGATTTTTTCAGTGAAATGTATCTGAATACGCCATGGGAGCAACATTATGAGAACCTGGACGGAAGGACGATCCTGGACAGGCTGGCTTCTGTGAAATATTTTGTGATAAGTGGTGATAATTTCCGCTATCTTTCCTATGGATATAATAAAGAGAAGGGCTCTGCAGGAAAGGGAAAAAGTGAGTGCAGGGCTTATGAGAATGAGAATGCACTGCCTCTGGGTTATACTTATGACAGTTATATTCCTGAATCGGAATATGAGAAAATGGATGTGGTAAAAAAGCA
The DNA here is from genome assembly GCF_020593585.1 of Blautia sp. DFI.6.71. Taxonomy (NCBI): domain Bacteria; kingdom Bacillati; phylum Bacillota; class Clostridia; order Lachnospirales; family Lachnospiraceae; genus Blautia; species Blautia sp. DFI.6.71. The sequence goes on along the minus strand of NZ_JAJDMJ010000007.1, from coordinate 70,109 downwards.
GCAGGCTTTGATGGACGGTGTGGTGCTTGAGGAGAGTACACTGCCTGAGGCATCTGTTGATGCTGATAATGAGAATATCCAGTATCGTATGGAGACAGGGGATGGTTGTGCTCTGTCTAAGGGAGCAATCAGGGTGACGAAGGAAGGGGCGCAGCTGAAGCTTGTGTTCCATGGTCTTACGGACAGTGAGAATTACCTGATCGCAGATAATCTGGATTATGACAGTCTTTCACCGAGAGAACTGATTGGTAACAGTCAGTGGAAGAAGATGTCTGAGTATGACCAAAATAAGGTTCTTGATGAGGACAGCCGGTGGCGATACTGGAAGGAATCAAAGGAAGCGGCTATGACAGTCAGCTCCAATGATGTGACCAAGACCATAAAGATTTTTACGGATAAGTATAATGCCTACAGTGGACGGCATGATTTTCTCTGCAATATGGGATATTCCAGATCAGGAGTTCGTACTATGACGATTACCTTTGCCAATACGGGTGTTTATACCTATGATAAATTAAGGGTTGTGAGTCAGCCGGTGCAGGGGATTGAGGAAAAAACTGTGAAGCTGGGTGAAGAAGCTCTTGAGAATGTAAAAATGGGAACGAATGAGATTACAGGGGATATCAGTGTTTCCGAAAAGAAAGCTCTTGTGTTGTCTGTTCCGTACAGTAAGGGATTTACGGCTTATGTGGACGGGAAAGAAACGAAGCTTCAGAAGGCGAATACCATGTTTATGGCTCTGGAACTGGAACCTGGTTCACATGAGATACGCCTGACATATTGTACGCCTTACCTGAAAGCGGGAATGCTTCTTTCTGTTCTGGGGCTGGCTATATATGTAATGCTGGTGTTCAGGAAGAAAAAGTAATCCAAATTCCATTGCTTCAGGAAGTCTGGAATGTATCTGAGTCTCGTTACTGAGAACGAAGAGAACAGTAACATACGTGCTATTATCCTGTGAAGTGTTTGACACACTGGAGCATGCAGATTGTTGGAATGGACATTTCTGTAAATTTGTGTATAATAAAGTAGAAATAAGAATTGCGGGAGCTGTAAAGTGCTTAGGAGTAAAATAACCTTTTGCCCCTGACATTATAGAAAATATTTACAGGAGTAACAGACAGTGAATGAGAAACTAGTCTGTTGTATATGAATGAAATAAAATGAGGAATGACATCATGAGTAAATTATCAGTGGTACTTCCGGCATATAATGAGGAGCTGATGGTTGGGAAAACCTGTCGGGTGCTGGCGGAAGTTCTTACAGAAGCGAAGATTCCCTATGAGCTGGTGGTTGTAAACGATGGTTCCGGCGACCGGACATGGGAAGAGATTCAGAAGGCAGGAGAGAGGGATGCGAATGTGACAGGCGTTCTTTTTTCCAGAAATTTCGGAAAGGAAGCAGCGATTTTCGCAGGGCTTGCGCAGGCCTGTGGAGATGTGGTGGCTGTTATGGACTGTGACCTGCAGCATCCGCCGCAGACACTTATTGAGATGTACAGGCTGTGGCAGGAAGGCTATGAAGTGATCGAGGGCGTGAAGGCAGACAGAGGAAAAGAGGGCTTTTTACATAAAGAATGTGCAGGATTTTTCTATGATATCATGTCTAAGGCAACTAAGGTGAATATGAAGGATGCCTCGGATTTTAAGATGATGGACAGGAAGGCTGTGGACAGTATTCTGTCTATGCCTGAGAGGAATATGTTCTTTCGGGCTACCTCTTCCTGGGTGGGATATAAGACTACCAGCGTGGAATTTGAGGTGCAGGAGAGAGAGGCCGGCGTTTCCAAATGGTCTCCGTGGTCTTTGGTGAAATATGCGTTCACAAATATAGTGGCATTTACTACTTTTCCGCTGCAGTTTGTTACAATCACAGGAGCGATATGTTTTATCTGTTCGCTGGTACTTATGGTCTATTCGCTTGTGCAGTATTTTACAGGTTCTGCAGTGGAAGGTTATACCACCCTGCTGATGGTGCTGCTTCTGGTGGGAAGTGCCATGATGATCAGTCTTGGGATCATTGGATATTATATTTCCAAGATTTATGAAGAAGTAAAGCGCAGACCGAGATATATTATTTCAAAAGTAATTAAGAATGGAAATATACAGGACTGAGAGGATATATTTTATGAAGCAATGGATCAGAAAAATGTATGAAAGTTCCGTTATCCGCTATATTTTCTTTGGCGGATGTACCACTATGGTAAATCTGGTCAGCTTTTTCATTCTCAGAAAGCTGAAGGTGGAGCTGAATATCGCCAATATTATTTCGATCATCCTGGCGATCCTGTTTGCCTATGTGGTAAATTCGAAGTATGTTTTTCAGGATAAATGCGAGACATTGAAGGATCATGTTCAGCCATTCTGCAAATTTGTCAGTGCCAGGCTGGTCACTATGGTGATCGAGGTTGGCGGTGTATGGCTGCTTGTGTCAGTGATGGGGCTTAATGATATGATCGGGAAATTCCTGACACAGTTTATTGTGTTGATACTGAATTATGTATTCAGTAAATTTTTTGTGTTTACAACAGGGAAATCAAAATAATGAAGGAAAAGAGAGGGAAAACTCATGACTCTGGAAGAAGCTATTGCAAAGATTAAGCCATTAGATCACAATGCCATGGAGATTGCACAGAAAAGATGGGACAGTATTGCAAAACCACTGCATTCTCTTGGAAAACTGGAGACTCTTTTGATCCAGATCGCGGGAATTACAGGAAACGCAGAGGTGGATCTTTCCAGGAGAGGTCTGATCGCCATGTGCGCGGATAATGGCGTGGTAGAAGAGGGTGTGACACAGACCGGACAGGAAGTTACTGCCATCGTCGCCGAGAATTTTCTAAAATATGACACATCTGTCGGTGTGATGTGTAAGCAGAACCATGCGGAGATTTTTCCGGTGGATATGGGGATGGTGACGGACACAAAAGTCCGCACAGACCATAAAATTGCCTATGGTACACAGAATATGACCAAGGGTCCTGCCATGACAAGAGAACAGGCTGTAAAGGGGCTTGAAGCAGGCATTGACATGGTAAGGGAACTGAATGATAAGGGCTACCGGATTCTGGCAACAGGGGAAATGGGAATCGGAAATACAACCACCAGCAGTGCAGTTGCTTCTGTGTTGCTGAAACAGCCGGTGGAAGAGATGACAGGGCGTGGCGCAGGTCTGACCAGCGAGGGACTTGTGCGCAAGATCAATGCGATCAAAAAAGCCATTGCATTAAATGAACCAGATCCTGAGGATGCCATTGATGTTCTGGCAAAGGTAGGCGGTCTTGATATCGCTGGAATGGCAGGTGTCTTTCTGGGAGGTGCGGTTTATGGTATTCCTGTAGTCATGGACGGATTTATTTCCTGTGTTTCTGCGCTGATCGCCATGCGTATCTGCCCGGCTGCGAGGGATTATATTCTTGCATCCCATGTATCAAAAGAGCCTGCTGCCCATCTGATCCTTGAGAATATGGGGAAAGAGGCAATCATTCATGCGGATATGTGTCTGGGCGAGGGAACCGGAGCAGTAGCTTTATTCCCGATCCTTGATCTGGCAGCAGTGGTTTATCATTCTATGAGTACTTTTAACGATATCCACGTGGAACAGTATGAGGAGCTGAAATAATGCTGACGCTTGTGACAGGGGGAAGCGGGAGCGGAAAATCCGCTTTTGCGGAAGACAGGGTGCTTTCTTTCGGGGATGCACAGAGGATTTATATAGCGACCATGCACCCTTTTGATGAAGAGAGCCATAAAAGGATCGAGAGACACCAAAAGATGCGTGCAGGAAAAGGTTTCGAGACAGTTGAATGCTATACAGAGCTCAAAAATGTGAAACTGCCTGCCGGATGTGTGGTGCTTCTGGAATGTATGTCGAATCTGGTGGCAAATGAAATGTTTGAAGAGCAGGGAGCCCATGACCGGACAGTTTCGGAAGTTACAAAAGGGATTGAGAATCTGCTGGAACAGGCTGCTCATGTGGTGATCGTGACAAATGAGATTTTTTCAGATGCGGTTGTGTTTGACGGAGATATGGATTCTTATCTGGAATATCTGGGAAAAATCAATCAGATTGCTGCACAGAGAGCTGATGAAGTGGTGGAAGTTGTATATGGGATACCAGTCTTTCACAAATCCACAGATACCTGCAGCAATCTTTGCAAATAATACATTTGACAGGATTGACATACTATGAAAAAGAGGAATTGATCAATGAAATCTTTATGGAATAATTTTAAGGTGGCATTTGCCATGTTTTCTAAGATTCCCATGCCCCGCGCTGACTGGACAAAGGAAAATATGAAGTATATGTTCTGTTTTTTTCCGTTTATCGGAACTGTGATCGGCGGGCTGACTATGCTGGTGGCGTATCTGGGACTTCGGTTTGGGTATCAGCCGGGATTCGTGATAGCAGTGCTGGTGCTGGTACCTGTATTTGTGACAGGCGGGATCCATGTGGATGGTCTTTTGGATACTTCGGATGCCTTGAGTTCCTGGCAGGAGAGAAGCAGAAGGCTGGAGATTCTTAAGGATTCCCATGCAGGTGCTTTTGCCGTTATTACTGCGGCGGTATATTTCATTGCCTGGTACGGCGCGTACAGTCAGTTGTTTAACAGTGCAGAGAATATGAGGGCGATCGGAATTCTGAGCCTTGGATTTATGGTTTCCAGATGTCTGTCAGGAATCGGAGTTATTACCTTTCCGAAAGCAAAGGCAGACGGTACAGTTGCTGAGTTTTCCAGAAATTCTTCAGATGTGCTCTCGAGAAATGTGCTGATCGTCTATCTGGTGCTTCTGGCTGCGGGAATGATTTTGATCCGGCCTATATGGGGAAGTCTGGCTTTTGTGGGAGCTTTGCTGATTTTCTGGTATTATCATCATATTGCGATGAAGTACTTTGGCGGGACAACCGGAGATATTTCGGGATTCTTTCTTTGCATCTGTGAAGTTGGGATGGCATTGATCCTGGCGGTGGTTTCTAATTTTTGAGGAGAAGAGTATGGAAATGATAATCGGCGGTGCATATCAGGGAAAGACTGAATATGCCAGGAAACAGTATCCACAGTTAAGGTGGAGTGACGGCGGTTCTGTCACAGAGGAGGAACTGATGAATGCTCAGGGTGTGACTGGTTTTCAGCAGTATATCCGCAGTGAACTGGAGAATGGAAAGGATGTGTCAGATCTTGCGGAAAAAATCATCTGTAAGAATCCGGATATTGTCCTTGTCTCTCAGGAAGTAGGGTACGGGGTTGTACCTGTGGATGCTTTTGACAGAAAATACAGAGAGGCTGTAGGGCGTGTATGTACGAAGCTGGCAGCATACAGTCATAAGGTGACGCGCGTGATCTGCGGGATTGGAACGGTGATCAAAGATGATTAAATTATGGCTGATCAGACATGGAAAAACAGAAGGGAATAAACTTTCCAGATATATCGGCACAACGGATGAGCCGTTATGTCAGGAGGGAACAGAGTTTCTGCATAAGATGGATTATCCAAAGGTTCAGGCGGTTTATGTAAGTCCTCTGAAACGATGCGTGCAGACAGCAGAGATTCTTTTTCAGGGAGAGCCGGTACATATTATTGAAGAACTGGCAGAATGCGATTTCGGAGAATTTGAAAATAAGAACTATAAAGAGCTGGAAGCTAATCCGCACTATCAGGAATGGATTGACAGCAACGGTACTCTGCCTTTTCCGGGAGGAGAAAGCAGGGAAGGGTTTAAAAGCAGAAACCTGAGAGGATTTGATAGGGTTGTGTCCGGATGTATCCGCAGCCATGTGGTAGAGGCGGCACTTGTCATCCATGGCGGTACGATCATGAATATCATGGAAGAGTATGCAGATATACAGAAACCATTTTATGAGTGGCATGTGAGAAATGGCGGCGGCTATGAGGTGGAGCTGGATGAGAATCTCTGGAAGAATGGACGAAAACAGCTCAGGGTTAATTCTGCGATTATGGAAGGATAACTCTCCTATCTTACAAAAATTGTTGACAAACCTGAAAATTTGTCATAAAATCAGCTTCATCAGAAAACAGGAAAATCAAAAAAAGAACGAGGTTGTTCATTGTCATCAATGACTGCCTCGTTCTTTTTTTATCTGTTCACCGGAGATAGTATAAAGCCTAAAAAAAATTTGAAAAACCAAAAAGTTTTTGTAAATTCTACTTGCATTATCCGGAGAAGTATGTTACAGTATTAGTACATAATTCCTAAACAAAAGGTAAAAAGCAGTAGCGAATTGGTAGTTTTTGACAAGCAAAAGGAGGAACTATATGCTGGTAATTGGTAATGGAAGAATGATCACACAGGACGCATCCACCCCATTCCTGGAGAATGGTGCTGTAGCAATGGATGGTAACACCATAGTAATGGTGGGGGTAACTGAAGAGGTAAAGAAAGTTTATCCGGATGCTGAATTTGTTGATGCGAAGGGTGGGGTTATCATGCCGGCATTTATTAATGCCCATGAGCATATCTACAGCTCCTTCGCAAGAGGCTTAAGCATTAACGGATATAATCCTCAGGGATTTCTGGATATTCTGGATGGCTTATGGTGGACAGTTGACCGTCATCTGACACTGGAGCAGACAAAGCTTTCTGCATATGCTACATACATTGATTCTATCAAGAACGGTGTAACCACAGTGTTTGACCACCATGCAAGCTTTGGCCATATTACAGGTTCCCTCAATGCGATTGAGGAAGCTGCGAAGGATTTAGGTGTGCGTACCTGCCTCTGCTATGAGATTTCTGACCGTGACGGAATGGAGAAATCCAGAGAATCTGTAATGGAGAACGTGAATTTTATCAAGCATGCACTTGCAGACGACAGCGATATGATCGCCGGAATGATGGGTATGCATGCATCCTTTACAATCTCTGATGAGACAATGGCTCTCTGCAATGAACTGAAACCGGAAGGTGTTGGATATCACATCCATGTAGCAGAAGGCATTTACGATCTCCATCAGTGTCTGAAAGAGCATGGCAAACGTATTGTTGACCGTCTTCATGACTGGAACATCCTTGGACCGAAGACTTTGCTCGGTCACTGTATCTATGTGAATGAACATGAGATGGATCTGATTAAAGATACAGATACCATGGTTGTACATAACCCGGAATCTAACATGGGTAATGCCTGTGGATGTCCTCCGACCATGAGAATGGTACAGAAGGGAATCCTCACAGGTCTTGGTACAGACGGATATACTCATGATATGATGGAATCCTGGAAGGTTGCAAATGTTTTACACAAACACAGCCTCTGCGACCCGAACGCAGCCTGGGGAGAAGTTCCACAGATGCTTTTTGAAGGAAATGCAGAAATTGCAAACAGATACTTTAAGAAACAGCTCGGTGTCCTGAAAGAGGGTGCGGCAGCAGATGTGATCGTGATCGATTATGATCCGCTGACACCAATGAATGAAAGCAACATTAACGGACATCTGATGTTTGGTGTAAACGGAAGCATGGTCCAGACTACTGTATGTAACGGTAAAGTCCTGATGAAAGACCGCGAAGTCCTTGTATGCGACGAGGCAAAAGTTATGGCAGACTGCCGTCAGGCTGCAAAAGAACTTGCAGATGATATTAATGGTTAATCTGTAAAGAATTGTAAAGAAGATAAGTTTTCTGCCTGGCAAAAATAAATGTAAACAAAATATAGAACGGATGGAGAGAAGCCATACCGTATGAAATAATGGAGGATCGGATTATGAGTGAAGTCATGACCTGTATGCCCTTTGAACAGTTAATGAACTGGGTATTAGAAGAAAAGAAAACAAAAGGAACAGTTTTCGGACAGCACAGAGCTTATGCAGCGGAAACTGACAGGAAGCTGAATATATTTGAGAGAAATCTGGAAACACCGATCGGACCTGCTGCAGGACCGCATACACAGTTAACACAGAACATTGTTGCTTCTTACTATGCAGGCGCACGTTTCTTTGAGCTGAAAACAGTTCAGAAGATGGACGGTGCAGAGCTTGCAGCCTGTATCAACAGACCATGTATCCTTGCAGATGATGAAGGATATAACTGTGAATGGTCTACAGAGCTTTATGTTCCTCAGGCAATGGGAGAATATATTAAAGCATGGTTTATCCTGCATGTGATCGCCAAAGAATTTGATCTGGGTGCACAGGACGGATTCCAGTTCAATATTTCCGTTGGATATGATCTTGCAGGGATCAAAGAGCCAAAGGTTAATACTTTCATTGACAGTATGATGGAAGCAAAAGATACTGAAATCTTTAAAGAATGTAAACAGTGGTTATTGGACAATGTAGATAAATTTGAAAAAGTTACAAAAGAGGATATTGAGGCGATTCCGTCTGATATCTGTAATTCCGCAACAATCTCTACTCTCCATGGATGTCCTCCAAACGAGATTGAGAGCATTGCAAATCATCTGTTTAAAGAGAAACATCTGAACACATTTATCAAATGTAACCCGACTCTCCTGGGATATGAATTTGCCAGAAAGACCATGGATGACATGGGATATGATTATATGGTATTCGGTGATTTCCATTTCAAAGATGACTTACAGTACGAAGATGCGATCCCGATGTTTAAGAGACTGCAGGCACTTGCAGATGAACTGAACCTTGCGTTTGGTGTGAAGATCACCAATACATTCCCTGTAGATGTTACAAGAAATGAACTTCCAAGCGAAGAAATGTATATGTCCGGAAAATCTCTTTTCCCGTTATCCATTTCTCTTGCTGCCAGACTTTCCCGGGAATTTGACGGAAAACTCCGTATCGCTTATTCAGGCGGTGCTGATTACTATAATATCGACCGTATCGTCGGATGTAGTGTATGGCCTGTAACAGTGGCAACTACACTTCTGAAGCCGGGCGGATATCAGAGATTTACACAGATGGCAGAGAAAGTAATGGCTAACGGTGTGAAAGAATGGAAAGGTATTGATGTAGCTGCACTTGAGCAGTTGGCCGAGGATGCGAAAAAAGATGCTCACCATGTAAAGAGCATCAAACCGCTTCCTAAGAGAAAAACAGATTCAGAGGTTCCGCTCCTTGACTGCTTCTTTGCTCCATGCGAAGAAGGATGTCCGATCCACCAGGATATCACAACCTATGTGAAGCTGGCAGGAGAAGGCGATTATGTACAGGCATTAAGAGTTATCCTTGAGAAAAATGCACTTCCATTTATCACAGGTACTCTCTGTGCGCACAACTGTATGTACAAATGTACACGTAACTTCTATGAAGAACCTGTAAATATCCGCAACACTAAGCTCATCGCAGCACAAAACGGATATGATACAGTGATCGGTGAGATCAAAGCAGGCACAGCAGACGGTAAGAAAGTAGCTGTTGTAGGTGCAGGTCCTGCAGGTATTGCTTCTGCATACTTCCTTGCAAGAGCAGGTGCTTCTGTAACAGTATTTGAGAAAGAAGAGAAAGCCGGCGGCGTGATCCGTTATGTGATCCCGGGATTCCGTATCTCTGATGATGCAATCGATAAAGATGTTTCCTTCATCCAGAAGATGGGTGTGGAGATCAAAACAGGTACAGAAGTGAAATCCGTACAGGAATTAAAAGCACAGGGTTATGACGCAGTGATCGTTGCAACAGGTGCAAATAAACCGGGTACTCTGAAGCTTGAAAAGGGTGAAACCATCAATGCTCTGAAATTCTTAAGAGATTTCAAAGCAACTGACGGTAAGGTTGCGCTGGGTAAAAACGTAGTTGTGATCGGTGGCGGTAACACTGCCATGGATACTGCAAGAGCTGCGAAACGTACAGAAGGTGTAGAACATGTTTACCTGGTATACAGAAGAACCAAACGCTATATGCCAGCAGCAGAAGATGAGTTACTGGAAGTACTGGAAGAGGGCGTAGAGTTCAAAGAACTTCTTTCTCCTGTATCTCTGGAAAACGGCAAACTGCTCTGTAAGAAGATGGAACTTGGCAGCATGGATGCTTCCGGACGTGCAGGTGTAACAGAAACGGGCGAAACAGAAGAAGTTTTGGCTGATACAGTGATCGTTGCAGTTGGCGAGAAAGTTCCAACTGAGTTCTATGAAGCAAATGGTATTGCGGTCAATGAGCGTGGAAAAGCCCGCATCAATGATAAGACAATGGAGACAAGTGCAGAAGGCGTTTACGTTGTCGGTGACGGTGCAAGGGGAGCTGCTACGATCGTAGAAGCGATCCGCGACGCACAGGTTGCTGCAAAAGCAATCCTTGGACATGATATTGTAAAAGGACAGCCTGTACCGGGAACAGAAAAAGACTGTTACTCCAAAAAAGCAATACTCAAAGAAAGCAAGGACGCTGTAAACGAAAGTGAGCGCTGTCTGACCTGTAATAAAGTCTGTGAGAATTGTGTAGATGTATGTCCAAACAGAGCAAACATCTCCATCAAAGTTCCGGGAATGGCAATGAATCAGGTGATCCATGTGGATTACATGTGTAATGAATGCGGCAACTGCAAGAGCTTCTGTCCATATGCAAGTGCACCGTACAAGGATAAATTCACATTATTCGCTTCTGAGGCAGATATGGCAGACAGCACAAATGATGGATTTGCAGTGATCAATCCGGAGACAAAAGAGTGCAAGGTTCGTCTCCTTGGTCAGATTTCCGACTGCAAGGCAGATGATGCAAATGATAAGTTGTACGAAGGTCTTCGCAGACTGATCTGTGCAGTAATCGATGATTACAGCTATCTGATCATGAAATGATGATCCTACGCGATTGGTATAGTTATTTACGAAACGCTGTACTGGAGCGTGTCTGAAAACAGGAATAAAGAGCTGTAAAATAATTTTAAATTTGTAATATCAGATAACTTATAAAGAAATATTTAACGCTGTCCACAGCAGAAAAAGGCTGTGGACAGTGTTGCATATCAGGCTGAATCGCGGCCGTATGTTACTTTTGTAATAAATTCATGCGGTATCACAGGCAGATAAAAAACAGAAAGAGGTAAACTCTGGCTGACTGCCCTAATTGGCAGACGTGCGAAAAAGAAAGGAGAGTCCGATATGGCAGTATTTACAGTCAATGGACAAAAGGTCGAACCGACCGGAAATCAGAAACTACTGCGCTTTTTGAGGGATGAACTTCATCTGACTTCAGTGAAGGACGGCTGCAGTGAAGGAGCCTGCGGAGCCTGTACAGTTATAATTGACGGAAAAACATGCAAGGCATGTGTGCCGGACACAGATTTACTGGATGGCAGGACAGTGATCACAGTAGAAGGACTGACTGAATGGGAGAGGGAAGTCTATACCTACGCTTATGGAAAAGCAGGTGCTGTTCAGTGTGGATTCTGTATTCCGGGTATGGTAATGTGTACAAAGGCTCTTCTGGACGTGAACAAAGAGCCCACAGATGATGAGATTAAATATGCACTGCGCAATAACTATTGCCGCTGCACGGGCTATGTAAAAATTATGGATGCAGTAAGGTTGGCTGCGAAAGTTTTAAAGACGGGTGTGATCCCGGATGATTTGGATCCGGACTGGAATATAGGACACAGAGTATCCAGAGTGGATGTGGAGGAGAAAGTACTGGGAACCGGCAAATATCCGGATGATTTTTACTTTGACGGAATGCTGTATGGGGTGGCACTCAGAAGTAAATATCCACGTGCACGTGTACTTGAGATCGATACAGCAGCAGCAAAGGCACTTTCCGGGGTAGAAGCGGTATTAACAGCAGAGGACATTCCGGGAGAGAATAAGATCGGACATCTGAAACATGATCAGTATTCACTGATACCTATAGGGGGTCTGACACATTATCTCGGAGATGCCATTGCCGTTATTGCAGCAAAAGACAGAGAAACAGCTGAGAAAGCTAAGAAACTGATCAAAGTAAAATATGAAGTGCTGCCTCATATTCGTACAATTGAGGAAGCAGCGGCAGAGGATGCACCGAAGGTATTTGATGAAGAAGAAAATAATATCTGTGCACATAAACATATCAGCAGAGGAAATGCAGATGAAGCAATCCGTAATTCCAAATATGTGATCAGTCATCATTTTGAAACCCCATGGACAGAACATGCATTTCTTGAGCCTGAGTGCGCAGTGGCTTTGTATGATGAGGACGGAGATATTTTCGTATATTCCACAGATCAGTCTGCACACCAGACATTACATGAGTGTTCCCTGTTACTTGGAACGGACAGAGTAAAGGTACAGAATGCACTTGTAGGCGGCGGATTCGGCGGAAAGGAAGATATGACAGTACAGCATCTGGCTGCGCTGCTCACTTATGCTACTAAGAAACCGGTGAAGATGAAACTGACCAGAGCAGAATCCCTGCTGGTTCATCCGAAGCGTCATCCGTTTTATATGGATATGACCATGGGCTGCGATGAGAACGGCAATATCATGGGGGTAAAAGCGAAAGTAGCATCAGATACAGGTGCATTTGCCTCACTTGGCGGTCCTGTGCTGGAACGTGCATGTACTCATGCGGCAGGTCCCTATCATTATGAGAATTTCGAGATTGAAGGAACTGCTTATTATACCAACAATCCGCCTGCCGGAGCGTTTCGCGGGTTTGGTGTAACCCAGACCTGTTTTGCAACAGAAACCCTGCTGAATATGATGGCAGACAAAGTAGGTATCACTCCATGGGAAATCCGTTACCGCAATGCGATCCGTCCCGGTGAGACGCTTCCGAATGGTCAGATCGTAGATAATTCCACAGGTCTTGTGGAGACACTGGAAGCTGTAAAGAAGAAGTATGATGCTGCCCTGGAAGAAGGAAAACCGGTGGGAATCGGCTGCGCCATGAAGAATGCCGGTGTCGGTGTCGGTATCCCGGATACAGGCCGCGTGAAACTCGTATTTGAGAAAGATAAAAAGCTGCACATCTATTCCGGTGCTTCCTGTATCGGCCAGGGACTTGGTACAGTCCTGACACAGATGGTAGTCACCAATACAGATCTGAAGCATGAAGATATTGTATATGAGAGAAGTAATACCTGGTTCGCACCGGATTCAGGTACAACTTCCGGCTCCAGACAGACTCTGGTAACAGGAGAAGCCTGCCGCAGAGCCTGCGATAAGGTTATGGAGGACCGCAATGCAGGTAAGACCATTGATGATGTGATCGGCAAAATTTATTATGGGGAATATCTTGCAAAGACAGATCCTCTTGGCGCAAATGTGCCGAATCCTGTTTCACATGTAGCTTACGGCTATGCGACGCAGGTATGTATCCTGGATAAGAAAACAGGTAAGATTGAGGAAATGGTTGCTGCTCATGATGTGGGCAAAGCAGTCAATCCACTGTCCTGTGAAGGCCAGATCGAGGGCGGCGTAGTGATGTCCATAGGATTTGCACTGAGAGAGCGTTATCCGATCGATGAGAACTGTAAACCAATTGACAAGTATGGATCGCTTGGTCTGTTCCGCTCTCATGAGATTCCGAAAATCGATGCCATCGTTGTTGACAAACCGGGACTGAATGTAGCCTGTGGTGCCATTGGAATCGGTGAGATCACCTCTATCCCAACTGCACCTGCAATTGCAGATGCATATTTCAGATGGAATGGTGAAAGACAGTATAGTCTTCCTCTGACCGGAACACCATATGAAAGGAAGTGCTGAATATGGCAGTAAAGAAGAAATTTCCATATCGCGCGGCTGTAGTTGCATGTAATGGGGGGTGCAGATCAGCCGAAGGTGAGGCCGGCTGTGCAGATGGATGTATCGGATGTAAAGCCTGTATAGATAAATGTAAATTCGGAGCCATTTCCATCAATGAGTATGGTGTGGCGGAAGTGGATGAGGAGAAATGCATTGGCTGTGGTGCCTGCGCGAAAGTCTGCCCGCAGAAAGTGATCCATGTCCATGAGTGTGCAAACTACATTGTGGTAAAATGTTCCAATAAGAAAAAAGGTGCAGAAGCAAAGAAACAGTGTGACGTCAGCTGTATCGGCTGCGGAATCTGCGAGAAGACCTGTACAGCCGGTGCGATAAAAGTAAAAGACAGCTGTGCTGTGATCGAGGAATCCATATGTCTGAGCTGTGGTATGTGCGCAGTGAAATGCCCAAGACACGTTATCCATGATCTGCATGGAATATTGACAGAAATACGTTAAATAAATCAGGTTACTGTTCACTCTGTTCTTAGTAATACATTACAAAGGATATTCTCAGTGAACAGTAACCCAATCAGACAACTTCGTTAATAGGAAAATAATACGTAAAAATTGAATAAAAGATTGCAATTTCATATCCAAATATGCTATACTTAAATCAGAAAACAGATAACAATTATGCAAATAAAAAGTAAATTCGCCTGATGTCAGAAAAAAGGTGAAGGAAAGTAGCATGGTTCGGAGCCGGACATAAGTCCTGAGGGGAACAGACAGATACCTTGGGGTGTGTCCGGCTCCTTCTATATAATAACCAAAAATAAATACAGAGAAGGTGAAAACATGATTGGAAAGAGTGTTCCAAGAGTAGATGCCTATGACAAAGTTACAGGACGTGCAAAATTTACTGATGACCTGGTTCCTGCCAACTGTCTGGTGGCAAAAATCTATCACGCAAAGATCGGAAACGGTATCGTAAAATCAATCGATACCAGTAAAGCAGAGGCTCTGGACGGCGTAGTAAAAGTGGTTACTTTTAAAGACGTACCGAATCATTGTTATCCTACGCCGGGACATCCCTGGTCTGTGGAACTGGCACATCAGGATGTTGCAGACCGCAATATCCTTACCGGAAGAGTCCGTTATTACGGAGATGATATTGCTGCTGTAGTGGCAGAAGATGAAATCACAGCCCAGAGGGCATTGCGCCTGATCGAAGTTGAATATGAAGAATATCCGGTAGAAATCCATCCGCGTAAATCCATGTATGGAAGCAAACCGCCAATCCATCTCGACAAAAAGGATAATGTACTTGTCCGTTCCAATTACTTTATCGGAAATGTGGAAGAAGGGCTGAAGGAATCCGAAACAGTTATAAAACGCAGTTATAAAACCCCGATCGTGCAGCACTGCCACATTGAGAATCCTATTTCCTGTGCATACATGGAAAATGGCAGGATCATAGTTGTGACTTCCACTCAGATTCCGCATATTGTCCGGCGTGTGATCGGGCAGGCTCTTGGAATCCCATGGGGAAAGATCAGAGTCATTAAGCCATACATAGGTGGAGGATTCGGAAATAAGCAGGATGTACTGTATGAACCGTTAAATGCGTTTCTTACCACGCAGGTTGGCGGCAGACCGGTCAAACTCGATATAACCAGAGAGGAAACTTTCTGCAACACCAGAACCCGTCATTCTATTGAGTATGATCTGACGGCAGGTGTTGACAGTGAGGGGCATCTTCTGGCAAAGGATATGCTGGCTATTTCCAATCAGGGAGCATATGCCTCCCATGGACACGCCATAGCAGCCAATGGCCTGACTGCCTGGAGGCTGCAGTATGCATGTCCGAATATCAAAGGAGAGGCATATACTGTCTATACGAATACACCGGTAGGCGGAGCGATGCGTGGATACGGGATCCCGCAGGTATGTTTTGCAATTGAGTGCTTTATGGATGATATTGCAAAAGAGATCGGGATGGATCCTCTGGAGTTCAGAAAGAAAAATCTTATCAAAGGATATTATGAGGATGCTTACCTGAAGCCGATCGCAGCAAACACCAACGGGATTTTTGAATGTCTGGAAAAAGGTGCAGATTATATCCACTGGGAAGAAAAACGAAAAGAATATACAAACCAGACAGGTAATATCCGCAGAGGCGTCGGAATGTCACTTTTCTCCTATAAGACAGGTGTATGGCCGATTTCACTGGAAATTGCAGGTGCAAGAATGACTCTGAATCAGGACGGAAGTGTTGGACTGATGTTGGGAGCTACTGAAATCGGTCAGGGCGCTGATACGGTATTTTCCCAGATGACGGCTGAGGTTTTAAATATGGATATCAGTGATATTCATATCCAGACGGTCCAGGATACTGATGTAACACCATTTGATACCGGTGCCTATGCATCCAGACAGTCGTTTGTAACAGGAACAGTTGTTAAAGACTGCGCAAATCTTCTGAAGGAAAAGATTCTGGCTTATGCAAAAGAGCTGCTGCCTGAAGAGACAAGGAAACTGAGGCTTGATCATGGATGGATCATGGCAGGAAAGGATCCGGCAATATCTCTTGGAAATCTTGCATTGGAGAGTTATTACAGTCTTGGCAATTCTTCTGTTATTACAGCAGAGGTTTCCGAGCAGGTAAAGAAAAATACGATTGCCACAGGATGTTGCTTTGCTGAAGTGGAAGTCGATATAAAGCTTGGCAAGATCAAAATCCTTCATATCATTAATGTGCATGACAGCGGTAAGCTTATTAATCCGAAACTGGCTGAAATGCAGGTACAGGGCGGTATGTCTATGGGAATGGGATACGGTCTGTCGGAGCAGCTCATTCTGGATGAGAAAACAGGAAGACCACTGAACGGAACCCTGCTGGACTATAAACTGATGACAATGATGGATACTCCTGATATCAAGGCGGATTTTGTGGAACTTGATGATCCGATTGGACCTTTCGGAAACAAAGCACTGGGTGAACCGCCGGCAATTCCGGGTGCACCGGCAATCCGTAATGCAGTACTTCATGCAACAGGTGTAGCCTTTAATGAAAATCCTCTGACACCACAGAGACTGATCGATGGCTTTATAAGGGCCGGACTTATTTAGAGGGGAGGGGATTTTATGTACGATATTGAGAACTATTATCAGGCTGAAAGTGTAAAAGATGCTGTGAGATTACTGAATGAACATCCGGATGCCAGGATCATTTCAGGAGGAAGTGATGTGCTGATCAAAATCCGGGAGGGAAAATTTGCCGGAACTTCTCTGGTGAGTATCCATGGAATCAAAGAAATCCAGGGTGTAAAAATGGCGGATAACGGAGATATTTATATTGGTGCCGGAACTGTCTTCTCACATATAACAAATGATGCAATTATCAGGAAATATATTCCGGTTCTTGGCGAGGCTGTAGATCAGGTAGGAGGACCACAGGTACGAAATATTGGTACTATCGGTGGAAACATCTGCAACGGAGCAGTCAGTGCGGACAGTGCACCGACCGTATTTTCCCTGAACGCACTGCTGAGGCTGGAAGATGGAAAGGAAGGCCGTCTTGTACCTGTAAAAGATTTCTATCTTGGACCCGGCAGGGTGGATCTGCGGCAGGGCGAGATCCTGACCTATGTGATCATTCCTGCAAAAGAATATGAAGGGTATCATGGTCATTATATTAAGTATTCCATGCGAAATGCCATGGATATCGCAACGATCAGCTGTAGTGTGGTGAGCAAAGTAGATCAACAGGCAGGAGTGATAGAAGATGTGCGCATTACCTTTGGAGTTGCAGCTCCGGTTCCGTACCGCTGCACAAAGGCAGAAGAGGCTTTGAAGGGCATGAAGATAGAAGAAAACCTGTATGAAAAGACAGCACAGCTGATCCGGGAGGAAATCAATCCGAGAGATTCCTGGAGAGCATCCAGGGCATTTCGTCTTCAGATCGGCGGAGAAATTGCGGCACGGGCATTGAGACGTACCGTAGAACTTGCAGGAGGTGACCGCATATGAAAAAGCAGATGCAGCTTGTACGATGTACAGTAAACGGAAGAGAAGTTGAAGAATATGTAGATGTAAGGGAGTCATTGCTTGATATGCTTCGCAACCGGCTTGGACTGACTTCTGTAAAAAAGGGCTGTGAAGTAGGAGAATGTGGTGCCTGTACAGTAATCATAGACGGAGAGACTATTGACTCCTGTATTTATCTGGCAGTCTGGGCGGAGGGTAAAAATATCCGTACACTGGAAGGTCTGGAGAAAAACGGAGAACTTACCAGGATTCAGGAGGCATTTATCGAAGAAGGTGCCATACAGTGCGGTTTCTGCACTCCCGGATTTATCATGTCTGCCACTGTTTTACTGGAACGTGGAGAGAAATTATCAAGAGATGCGATTCGGAAACATATGGCAGGAAATCTCTGCCGCTGCACAGGTTATGAGAACATTGTAAATGCGGTGGAAAAAGTAATGGATGAAAATGAGACAAGAAGAGGAAAGACAGTAAGATGACAAACAGATACACAAATGTCCCAAAATCTGACAATAAACCGGAAAATGTTGTAATAATAAGAGGTGGCGGTGATCTGGCCAGCGGTACGATCCACAGATTATACCGCTGCGGCTACCGTCTTCTGGTACTGGAATGTGAGAAACCCACTGCAATCAGGCGAATGGTTTCTTTTTGCGAGGCTGTTTACGACGGGCAGTCTTCTGTGGAAGGAGTTCTCTGCAGAAAAGTTGACAGTGTAGAAGAATGCGAGGCAGTCTGGAAAGCCGGGGAGATTCCTCTTATGGTAGACACAGAAGGAACTGTCCTTAAGAAATACAGACCTGCAGCACTGATAGATGCAATTCTTGCAAAAAAGAATCTTGGAACCACCAGAGAGATGGCAGATCTAACCGTTGGTCTTGGACCGGGATTTGTGGCAGGTGAGGATGTGGATTATGTAGTGGAGACTATGAGAGGCCACAATCTTGCCAGAATCATCACAAAAGGCGCTGCTATGCCAAACACAGGAGTTCCGGGTATCATTGGAGGATTTGGAA
Organism: Blautia sp. DFI.6.71; assembly: GCF_020593585.1. NCBI lineage: Bacteria > Bacillati > Bacillota > Clostridia > Lachnospirales > Lachnospiraceae > Blautia > Blautia sp. DFI.6.71. The sequence goes on along the minus strand of NZ_JAJDMJ010000007.1, from coordinate 51,462 downwards.
AAGAGCGCGTGCTCCATGCTCCTGCTGCAGGGGAAATCCATTGTATCTCAAAGATTGCAGATATCGTGGAGAAGGATCAGGTCCTTGCCTGGATCGGAGATACACCTGTCAGGGCTTCTCTTACAGGAGTTTTGCGTGGCATGATCAGAGATGGATTTACAGTGCCGAAGGGGATGAAAATTGCAGATATTGATCCGCGCAAAGAACAAAAGAAAAACTGTTTCACGATTTCCGACAAAGCCCGCTGTATTGCCGGCAGTGTATTGGAAATCCTGCTTTCAGAAGGAGTGATGCCATATGAAGCACCAGGTCGATTTTCTGGAACTGCTGCAGATTGATTATGAAAAATACCCTGTGATCGCTGTAGTTGGCGGCGGCGGCAAAACCAGCCTGATCTACCGTCTTACAGATGAACTGATCGATAAGGGAAAGAGAGTGATTATTACCACGACCACCCATATGGCAGGAGAGTCTGAACTTCCGTTTGCCAGGGGCGGAGATGCAGTCAGGGTAAAAGAACTTCTGGACAAAGAAAGATATGTGATTGCTGCGGAATATGAGGAGGACACCGGTAAATATGCGTCTCTGACAGAAGAAAAACTGGAAGAACTGAGAGAATTGTGCGATGTAATGCTTGTGGAAGCGGACGGAGCAAAGCATCATCCGGTAAAAGTCCCGGAGAAATGGGAGCCTGTAATCCCCAGATGTGCGGACATTGTGATCAGTGTGATCGGGCTGGACTGTCTGGGGCAGCCAATCAGTCAGAGTGCTTACCGTATGGAACGTACCTCGGAATTTCTCAGGAAAAGTCTGGAAGCTCCGATCACTGAAGAAGATATTGTAAAGATTGCGACTTCTATCTGTGGACTTTTTAAGGATGTGGAAGAAAGAGTATACAGAGTGTATCTGAACAAGTCAGATATACTCAGAGAGAAAGAACCTGCAGAGCACATTGTTGAGGAACTGGAAAGGAAGAATACAGTAGCGGCTTACGGAAGCCTTTTGGAGGAATAAATTATTTTGAAAATTGCAATGATCATGCTGGCGGCTGGAAACAGCCGCCGTTTTGGGGCAAATAAACTGTTATATGAAATAGACGGAATACCTATGTATCGACATGTGCTGGAACAACTGGATGATACAAAGAAGAAAATAGAAAATATCTATTCGGAATATTCAGATATTACAGAGGATAATAATAATGATAATAATTCAGATAGTGTTCAGTCAAATAACCTGTACAGAAATAATATTACAGCAAAAATAATCTGTAATATTATTGTTATTACTCAATATGATGCCATTGCAGAAGCAGTGAAAACAAAGGAAATACAGGTTTTGTATAATCCCCATCCGGAAGATGGAATTTCTTCCTCTGTAAAAATCGGTCTGAATGCCAGCCTGGATGCAGATGCAGTGCTTTTTACTGTGTCTGATCAGCCCTGGCTTACCAGTGAGACAATCTGTAAACTGATCCATGTGTTTTTAAACACTCCCAAAGGAATCGCCTGTGTTTCCTGTCAGGGGAAAATGGGAAATCCATGTATTTTTGACAGGAAATATTACAATGAGCTGCTTTCTCTGGAAGGGGATAAAGGCGGTAAAAAAGTGATCATGAAACATCTGGATGATACGCAGATTTATGAGATAGAAGCAGGCAGGGAACTGGAAGATATTGATTATTATGAATCTATAGCAGTCCACTAGTACATCGTTTCGTAAATAACTATACCAATCGCGTAGGATGCGGATTCGAGTGTGCTGGTATAAAAACGCAGGCGTAGCGGGCTACGCTGAGGCTTTTAGACCTGTGCAATCGGATTCGCAGACAAGTGAGTGGTATAGTTATTTCGAAAACGATGTACTAGAGCGTGTCTGAAAAATGCTTTCCGCAAGATGTATGTCAAAATATACCGAAAAGTGGGGCGTGCAGATTGCAGGAATGATTTTCCAGACACTCTGGTCCACTCATCACAAAAAAAGTTCCGGGCAAGGTCACCGGAACTTTTTTGCGCAATTATTTCGCTATATAGCAGATATCCTGAATATGTGGCAGTTATATATATCAGTATTAAACAGCTGATATATAATAAGATATCTGCTGAACAGATTAAAGATGGATTTTGGTTCCGGTTTTTCCCTGGATACCGTCTTTGGCTTTCTGAAGTAAAGTGATCATGGCAGTTCTTCCTTCTTTGGAGCTTGCAAAATCAACGGCAGCCTGAACTTTCGGGAGCATGGAACCTGGAGCAAACTGTCCCTCATTAATATATTTCTTAGCGTCATCTACAGTGATGTCATCCAGCCATTCTTCGTTTTCCTTGCCGAAGTTTACAGCAACCTTCTCCACTGCTGTAAGAATGATAAGCATATCTGCATCCAGCTCTTTGGCCAGGAGACAGCTTGCATAATCCTTATCAATAACTGCTGATGCACCTTTGAGATGATGTCCGTTAAGAACAACGGGAATTCCGCCTCCACCGCAGCAGATAACGATTTTATTTGCATCCACAAGACTGTTGATCGCATCCTGTTCAACGATTTCAACAGGCTTTGGAGATGCAACTACACGACGATAACCACGCCCTGCGTCTTCTTTCATGATATGTCCATATGCCTTGGCCTGATGGTCTGCTTCCTCTTTTGTCAGGAATTTGCCGATCGGCTTGGATGGATTTTCAAAAGCAGGATCATTGGGATCTACACGAACCTGAGTGACAACAGTGACGACAGGTGTGCGGACAAATCCTCTGATTCGAAGTTCCTCTCTCAAAGCATTCTGCAGATCATATCCGATGTAAGCCTGACTCATGGCAACACAGACAGAGAGAGGAGTGTTTGGCTGATTCTCATCTTCTCTGGAGAGAGCAGACATGGCATTGTTGATCATGCCAACCTGTGGCCCGTTTCCATGTACAACAACAACCTGATGACCTTCTTCGATCAGATCGCATAATGCTTTTGCAGTAGTTTTTACAGCTACCATCTGTTCCGGGAGAGTATTTCCCAGAGCGTTCCCACCGAGCGCAATAACGATTCTTTTTCTTGTAAACATTTGTAAAAACCTCCTGATTTTAAAGGCAAAGAGGGCCGCCGCAATAAAGATTGTGTGCTTTCTGCGACAGCCCCGCCTGCTATACAATATGATGAGTACTATTTTTCAATATATTTAAATTCTGAAACTGCTTTCAAAATTAAATATCTGTTTGAAAGCAGCTGGAATATTACTGCAATCCAACTGTTAATCTGCGCCTGATTATTTCAGGATTCTTGGAGCTGCTTTGACTTCAAGTTTCTTCAGGATATCCTGTGGATTTTCAAATTTGGAAAGCATGATCATAGCAGCGATGATGTATGGTTTGAAGCTTGCTTCTTTGTATAACGGGATTCTGTAACGATCGAATACAGAAGCGTCAACCTCACCTGTTTCGCAGCTTACACCTGTAATATCAGCCGGCAGGCAGTGCAGGTAAAGAGCTTTTCCGTCTTTTGTTGTTTTCATAAGTTCTTCTGTGCAGGCCCAGTCTTTGTGCTGTGCATTCTGTGCAAGAAGTTCTTTCTCTAATTTATCGATTCCGTCGAAGTCGCCTTCTGCATAAAGGTCTGTACGTTTTTCCATAGCTGCAAATGGAGCCCAGCTCTTTGGATATACGATATCAGCATCTTTGAAAGCTTCAGCCATATCGTTTGTCTTTGTGAAGGATCCGCCGTTTTTCTCAGCATTCTTTTTGGCGATCTCTTCAACTTCCGGCATTACATCATATCCTTCCGGATGAGCAAGAACAACGTCCATGCCGAAACGTGTCATCAGACCGATAACGCCCTGCGGAACGGAGAGTGGTTTACCATAAGATGGAGAGTAAGCCCATGTCATAGCAATCTTTTTGCCTTTCAGATTCTCAACACCGCCGAATTCATGGATGATGTGCAGCATATCTGCCATACACTGTGTCGGATGGTCAACGTCGCACTGAAGGTTTACAAGAGTAGGTCTCTGCTCAAGGATACCGTCTTTGTTTCCTTCTGTAACAGCTTCCATGAATTCTTTCTGGTAAGCATGTCCTTTTCCGATGTACATATCATCACGGATACCGATCACATCAGCCATGAAAGACACCATGTTTGCTGTTTCACGAACAGTTTCACCATGAGCGATCTGAGATTTCTTTTCATCAAGATCCTGTACTTCCAGACCAAGAAGGTTACATGCGGAAGCAAAAGAGAAACGTGTACGTGTGGAGTTATCGCGGAAGATAGAGATTCCAAGACCGCTCTCGAATACTTTTGTGGAGATATTGTTCTCTCTCATGAAACGGAGAGCATCAGCAACTGTGAAAACAGCTTCCAGTTCATCATCTGTTTTGTCCCATGTCCAGAAGAAATCGTTGTTGTACATTTCTTTGAAGTTTAAGCTGTTTAATTTATCAATGTAATCCTGTAATGTTTTCATAAAATCAATACCTGCTATGCTTTGATAGCTTATCCTTTCCTGATATGAAATAATTGAATTTCTGCGTTTGGCAGAACACCGGTTATCCGGCTGTATCTGTTTATCTTGTGTCCCTGCCTGTTACAGCAGGGATTCTGTCCGGACACATATTAAGCCTTTAGGATGATAGGAAATCCGTCGCCTAAAAAAATTTGAAAATTTATTTATTATTTGCAGTATGCAGTTGGAAGAGCAGCGTATACAGCAGCGCATCTTACAAGGTCGATCTTCCATGTTTTTTCGTTCGGAGCATGAGCCTGTGCTTCTGCACCAGGTCCGAATCCGATACAAGGAATGCTGTTACGTCCCATGATTGTTACACCGTTAGTAGAGAATGTCCATTTGTCTGTAAGCGGACGAGCTTTTCTCATGCCTTCTGTCTCAGCATTTCCGAGACGCTCTTCGCCGTACAGTCCTTTATATGCTTCTTCCAGAGCCTGTGTTACTTTGTGATCTTTCGGGATTACCCATGTCGGGAAGTAGCACTCGATCGGATATACAAGGTCTGTATAGGACGGACGGTTGTATTCATACATGGATACTGTTACGTCGTCGCCATATTTCTGTACAGCCGGAAGAGCACGGATCTCATCCAGGCAGCTTTCCCATGTTTCGCCTGCTGTCATACGACGGTCAAGAGATACAGAGCAGGAGTCAGCTACTGCACAGCGGCTTGGGGATGTGAAGAAGATTTCGGAAGTAGTAACAGTGCCACGTCCAAGGAAACGTGCTTCTTCCCATTCAGGGTTGTATTTCTCATCAAGCATTTTTACAAGACCTTTGATCTCTGTGGTATCAGCAGCATCGTTTTCGTTTAATGCGCGGATATCCTGGAGAATATCAGCCATTTTGTAGATTGCATTGTCACCACGTTCCGGAGCGGAACCATGGCAGGAAACACCCTTTACATCTACGCGGATTTCCATACGTCCACGCTGTCCTCTGTAGATACCGCCGTCTGTTGGTTCTGTGGAAACAACGAATTCAGGACGAACACCATCTTCATGGATGATGTACTGCCAGCAGAGACCGTCACAGTCTTCTTCCTGTACAGTACCTGTCACAAGTACCTGATATTTATCGTTTAAAAGACCAAGGTCTTTCATGATCTTAGCACCGTATACTGCAGAAACAATACCGCCCATCTGGTCAGATGTTCCACGTCCGCCGATTTCTTCATCAGATTCGAAACCTTCGTATGGATCAAATTCCCAGTTCTTGATATTACCGATACCGACTGTATCAATATGAGCGTCAAAACCAATGAGAGTTTTACCTGTTCCCATGTAGCCGAGGATATTGCCCATCGGATCGATCTGAACTTTGTCGAATCCGACTTTTTCCATTTCCTCTTTGATTCTCATGATATGTCCTTTTTCTCCGCAGCTTTCGCCAGGAATGCGAACCAGATCGCGAAGGAACTTAGTCATATCATCCTTATAACCCATTGCAGCTTCGTTGATTTTTGCGTAATCCATTTTTTTACCCTCCCAATATGTATAAAATATTATGATGTTAGGGTCAAAAGGTATTTTGCCCCTAATCTGATATCATATTATTAGTTACTGGTATATCATTTTCGAGATAACCATACCACTTACCTGTCTGTGTTCACCAAAAACATCATTTGCTTAAAGATTCGTCTGTTCCGTATAATCCGTCCCATACGATCTCGCGGTAGCGAACAGGATCAGTGTCACCTTCTGTGGAAATAACAAGTACTACGGAATTCTCATCCAGTTTCAGCGCTTCTTTTAAGTCTTTTGCATCTTCATCGTGAAGAGCAGTGAAGCAGAAACCAAGCGGAACGGAACCGGATTCACCGGAGACAACGTGTGGATCATCTCCCAGTGGATTAGCGTAGATACGTGTTGCCTTTGCGCTCATCCAGTCAGGACAGGATGCAAATACATCTACGTGATTTTTCAGGATATCCCACCCGATCGTATTTCCCTCACCGCATGCAAGACCGGCCATAATTGTCTGAAGATCACCTGTAACATTTACCAGATTTCCTGTCTTTGCAACAGCGGAGCGGTACAGGCAGTCAGCAGCACTTGCTTCACAGACAGCCATAACCGGCGGGTTATCTTTATATTTATGAGCGAAATAACCGACTACGGCACCTGCTAAAGAACCAACACCGGCCTGAACAAATACATGTGTCGGACGTTCAACACCCATTTCTTTTAACTGCTGGTCAGCCTCAAGAACCAGTGTTCCGTATCCCTGCATGATCCAGGATGGAATTTCTTCATATCCGTCCCATGCGGTATCCTGAACGATGATACCATGTTCTGTTTTGGCAGCTTCTGCTGCAGCCATTCTTACGCAGTCATCATAGTTTACTTCTTCGATCGTAACAGTAGCACCTTCTTTGACAATGTTATCGAAACGGGTCTTTGTTGTTCCCTTAGGCATTCTTACAACTGCTTTCTGTCCAAGGCGGTTAGCTGCCCATGCAACTCCACGTCCATGATTACCGTCTGTTGCAGTAAAGAATGTAGCCTGTCCGAATTCTTCTCTTAATTTATCAGAAGAGAGAACATTGTATGGCAGCTCGCTGATATCACGTCCAAGTTCTTTTGCGATATAGCGGCCCATTGCATAAGAACCTCCAAGTACTTTGAAAGCATTTAAGCCAAAGCGATAGGATTCATCCTTACAGAAAATATTTTTTACTCCTAAATATTTCGCAAGAGATGAAAGGTTCTGAAGAGGCGTCACACTGTACTGTGGGAAACTTCTGTGGAACTCATTTGCTTTCTTTACATTTTCTTCGGACATCAGTTCCAGGTGTTTATCATCTGATTTCGGAACCTCGTTTACAGTCCATTTTAATCCTTCTGTCATAAAATGACCTCCCTTAAAAATTATCATTTGGTTTCCTTAACTTGTGATTCTATCATACCATATATTTTAAAAATTGCAATAGAAAAATACAAAAATTTTTAGGTTTTTCAAAAAAAAATTAGGTTTCATAATTTGTACATTGATATAAGGATTTGGATATGATAAAATAATGAGTAATGTTCGTTTTATTTTTACAGGATAGACAGTAAAGTGGGTATAAAAGAGCAATACAAAAGATACAGAAGAGGAGAAAATATTATGGCAGTATTTCATGCATTCCGGGCACTTCGACCTACACCGGAAAAGGCTGCTGATGTGGCAGCACTTCCATATGATGTGGTAAACCGGGAAGAAGCAAAATCAATCGGAGATGAGAATCCTCTGTCCTTTCTTCATATTGACAGACCGGAAATGGATCTAGAACCTGAGACAGATCTGTATGATGATCGGGTTTATGAAAAAGCAAAAGAAAATCTTGACAATATGGAAGAAAAGGGAATTCTTGTTCAGGATCAGAAGGCCTGTTACTATATATATGAACTTGTAAGAAAAGGAAAGACACAGACCGGTATCGTAGGATGCAGCTCCATTGATGATTATATGAATGGTGTAGTGAAGAAACATGAGCTTACCAGAGAAGATAAGGAACAGGACAGGATCCACCATGTAGATTCCTGTAATGCAAATACCGGTCCTATTTTTCTGGCATGCAGATATCCGGATTCTCTGCTTACACTGATGAATAACTGGAAAGATCATCATGAAGCAGCATATGATTTTACAGAAGAGGATCAGATCACACACAGAGTATGGGTGATTGATGAAGATGAGGTCATTTCTGAAATAAATAAGGAATTTGCAGGGATTGATTCTCTGTACATCGCAGATGGACATCACCGCGCAGCTTCCGCTGTAAAAGTAGGTTTAAAGAGAAGAGAACAGAATCCGGGATATACAGGGGAGGAAGAGTTTAATTATTTCCTGTCTGTTGTATTTCCCTATGACCAGCTCTGCATTCTTCCTTATAACAGGATTGTAAAAGATTTGAACGGCCTGACTGTAAAGGCATTTCTGGGCGCCCTGAAGTTCAACTTTGAACTGATGCTGATGCCGGGATTTCCATGCAGGCCTGTAGAGAAGCATTGTATGGGAATGTATGTGGACGGACAGTGGTATCACCTGAAAGCATGGCCGGATATCTATGAGAAGAAGGACGTGGTCGGACAGCTGGATGTATCCATTCTTCAGGAAAAAGTCCTCAGACCAGTCCTGGGAATCGAAGATCCGCGCACAGACCAGAGAATCTCCTTTGTGGGCGGAAGCCATAAGGCAGCAGAGCTGGCAGAGATTGCGGACAGAACCGGCGGTGTAGCCTTTGTCATGTACCCGACATCTATGGAAGACCTGATGAAGATTGCAGACGAGAACAAATTAATGCCTCCAAAATCCACCTGGTTTGAGCCAAAGCTTCGGAGTGGGCTGTTTATACATAAGTTATAATTTGCCGAAGATGTATTATAAAAATATTATAATAATTTCGCTGTAGACTTTTCCTTCCTTCAATGGTACAATTGGTTCTATACAGAAGAGAACGAGACGTACTATAGCGAAAGGAGGGAAGAATGTGGAAGATGCGGAATTGAGAAATATCCTTTTTTCTATACAGGGAAGCATTGCCGGTTTTCAAAATGATATGTCCGATGTAAAGAACGATATCGCAGATATGAAGACAGATATTGCAAACATGAAGACGGATATCACGAACATGAAATCAGATATTGTGCAACTCAAGGGAAGCGTAAAAACTATAGAACTTAAACTGGAAAATGAAATTGACAGAAAAATATCTGCCCTATTTGATGCACGTATGGATGAGCTTCGCTATAGAAAGGAGAATAAGGAAACTCGAGAGAAAGTTTTTGAACTGGATATGCGTGTAGACAATTTGGAAAAAGCCATCATGCCAGCGTAACTGTAGCAGATGATTGTAAGGCTTGTACATAGGATAAACAGGAAGAAATTTTATAACATAAAAAAGTACATAAAATTTCTTCCTGCTAAATTTGTATAATTTTTGTGAATTTTTCAAAAAACAGTTGAAATCACAGAAATAATTTGTTATACTAACTTGCGTTACGGGGTATGGCGTAGCTTGGTAGCGCGCACGGCTGGGGGCCGTGAGGTCGCAGGTTCAAATCCTGTTGCCCCGACTGACATATGGTTAAATTGTTTGTAGTATATTTACAATGAATGATTCAGACGTATGTTCATTTTAAAAAAGCCAAATAAAGTTATAAGTAAAATGCAATGATAAGGAATAGTACACCCGGACCGGAGCACAGAGAACTGCTGGTTGCTGAGAAGCAGTGGAAGGAAATTGTGGAACTCGCCTTTGAGCAGCTGCCTGAAATTATACAAGAGTAGGTGCAGACGGTTTCCACCGTTATATGGAGAGGATATAAGAATACCGGATATCCGGAGATTCCGTATCCCATGAGTGTATGACATTGTTCATAAATAAGAGTGGTACCGCGTAAGATGATAATATCTTTCGTCTCTTGCAGATAAGTCTGTGGAGATGGAAGATTTTTTTATGTCTTTTTACAGTCAATCCCCACAGTCCAAACATAATATTTACATAACGGAGGAAGAAAAAATGATGAATCCAAGCAAATATCAGAGACAGTATTTTATGCCACCTGTTAAATGCATGAAATGGGCAGAAAAAGAATATGTGGACAAAGCACCTGTCTGGTGTTCTGTAGACCTTCGTGACGGTAATCAGGCACTGGTGATTCCGATGAGTCTGGAACAGAAAATTGAATTCTTTAAACTTCTTGTAAAAATCGGTTTCAAAGAAATTGAAGTAGGTTTCCCGGCTGCTTCTGAAACAGAATATGAATTTCTGCGTACCCTGATCGAGCAGAATCTGATCCCACAGGATGTAACTATTCAGGTTCTGACTCAGGCCAGAGAGCATATCATCCGCAAAACTTTTGAAGCTGTCAAAGGCGCACCGAAGGCAATTGTACATGTGTACAATTCCACCTCTGTAGCTCAGAGAGAACAGGTATTTAAGAAATCCAAAGAAGAAATCTTAAAGATTGCAGTGGATGGTGCCGCATTATTAAAGAAACTGGCTGATGAAACAGAAGGAAATTTCCAGTTTGAGTACAGCCCTGAAAGCTTTACAGGCACAGAACCGGAATACGCTCTGGAAGTATGCAATGCAGTTCTTGATGTATGGCAGCCTACAGCAGATAACAAATGCATCATCAATCTGCCTGTAACTGTACAGCATTCCATGCCGCATGTATATGCAAGCCAGGTAGAATATATGTGTGAAAATCTGAAATACCGCGAGAATGTAATCGTATCTCTCCATCCGCACAATGACAGAGGATGCGGTGTTGCAGATTCTGAAATGGGATTACTTGCAGGTGCAGACAGAATCGAGGGTACTCTGTTCGGAAACGGTGAGCGTACCGGAAATGTAGATATTGTTACACTTGGTATGAATATGTATTCTCAGGGTGTAGATCCAAAACTTGACTTCTCTGATATGCCACATATCTGTGAAATATATGAAGAATGTACCGGAATGAAAGTAGGCGAAAGAAGTCCGTACAGTGGTGCACTTGTATTTGCCGCATTTTCCGGCTCTCATCAGGATGCAATTGCCAAGGGTATGCACTGGAGAGATGACAAGGATCCGGATCACTGGAATGTTCCGTATCTTCCAATCGACCCGACAGATGTGGGAAGAAATTATGACGCAGATGTTATCCGCATCAACAGCCAGTCCGGTAAAGGTGGCGTGGGATATATCCTTGAGACCAAATTCGGTCTGAACCTTCCTCCGAAAATGCGTGAGGCAATGGGATATGCCACAAAAGCTGTTTCAGATCACAAACATAAAGAGCTTCATCCTGACGAAATTTTCAATCTGTTTAAACAGACCTTTGAGAATATCACAGAACCATACAGCATCAATGAAGTACATTTCCAGCAGAAAGATGGTGGTATTGTAACAAAAGTTACCTCTACTTTCCGCGGAAAGACAATCACTACAGAGGCATCCGGTAACGGACGTCTTGATGCAGTCAGCAATGCACTGAAGAAGGCATATGAGCTGAAATATTCCCTGGAAACATATCAGGAGCATGCGCTGGAGCGCAGTTCAAGTTCCAAAGCTATTGCTTATGTCGGTATCAAAAAGCCGGATGGAACGCTTGCCTGGGGTGCAGGCGTAGACGCAGATATCATTCGCGCATCTATTGATGCACTTGTAACAGCGATCAATAACCGTTAGATTGTTCCGACACGCCCGATTCTGTCCTGCTGTTTTTTGACTTCTGCAGGTCAGGCTAATATCCGCTTGGCAGGGAATAATATAGTTTACATAAAATATCAAAAATCAGATACCGGTCAGATTGTCCAGAGGACTTCCTGACCGGTATTTTTTTGTATTTATAAAAATACAAGAAAGTCTTAATGTACGCGATAAAGTACAATAAAGAAGCAAACTCCGATGAAAAGCTATCAGAATTGTATTTAATTAAAATCATAAAGGAAATTAATTGACATAACACTCATGTTTACGTATACTGACTGCATGGGCAGAAAAGTGTCCTAAATAAGTACAATTTACATTTTATTATCTCACTCCAGGCCAGTGAGAGATGCGCGGAAATATTTTAGAGAAAGAGGTAAAAGAATGAAAAATTTCGAACAGTGGAATGGCTTTAAGGGCAACCGTTGGAAAGAAAAAATCGATGTACGTAACTTTATTGGAATGAACTATACACCATATGACGGTGATGCTTCTTTCCTGGAAGGACCTACAGAAGCTACAAACAAACTGTGGGGCAAGCTCCAGGCACTTCAGAAAGAAGAACGTGCCAAAGGCGGAGTTCTTGATATGGAGACAGAGGTAGTTACATCTCTGACAGCATATGGTCCCGGATATATTGATGAAGAAACAAAAGACCTTGAAAAAGTTGTTGGTCTTCAGACAGATAAACCTCTGAAACGTGCTTTCATGCCATACGGCGGTATCAAAATGGCAGAGCAGGCTTGTGAAACTTACGGATATAAAGTAAGTGACAAGATTAAAGATGTTTTCCACAACTATGAATTTAAAACTCACAACCAGGGTGTATTTGATATCTACACACCTGAGATGAAAGTAGCACGTCACAACAAGATCCTTACAGGTCTTCCGGATACTTACGGACGTGGACGTATCGTTGGCGATTACAGACGTGTGGCTCTGTACGGAATCGACGCTCTGATCGAAGGAAAACAGAAAGACTTCGCAGCATGCGACCGTCAGGGTATGAGACGTTATGACTTCCAGCTTCGTGAAGAGATCGCTGATCAGATCCGTGCTCTGAAAGGCATGAAAGTTATGGCCGAATCTTATGGATATGATATCTCCAAACCGGCCAAAGATGCAAGAGAAGCTTTCCAGTGGCTGTACTTCGGATATCTTGCAGCCATCAAAACTCAGAACGGTGCTGCAATGAGTGTCGGACGTATTTCCACATTCCTTGATATTTATATTGAAAGAGATCTTCAGAACGGAACTCTTACAGAGAAAGAAGCTCAGGAGCTTGTTGACCACATGGTAATGAAATTCCGTATGGTTAAATTTGCACGTATCCCTTCTTACAATCAGTTATTCTCCGGTGACCCGGTATGGGCAACTCTGGAAGTAGCAGGTATGGGACAGGACGGACGTTCCATGGTAACAAAGAACGACTATCGTTTCCTGCACACACTGGAAGATATGGGACCGGCTCCGGAACCAAACCTTACAGTACTTTATTCTTCAAGACTGCCTGAGAACTTCAAGAAATATGCTGCAAATATTTCTGTTACAACAAGTTCTGTTCAGTATGAGAATGATGATGTTATGCGTCCGGTATGGGGCGATGACTACAGCATCTGCTGCTGTGTATCTGCTACAGAGACAGGTAAAGAGATGCAGTTCTTCGGCGCTCGTGCAAACCTTGCAAAATGCCTTCTTTATGCGATCAACGGCGGTGTTGATGAGAAGACAAAACAGCAGGTAGGACCAAATTATCAGCCGATCACTTCTGAATATCTTGACTATGATGAAGTAATTGCAAAATATGACAAAATGATGGACTGGCTGGCTCATCTGTATGTCGGAACACTGAACATGATCCACTACATGCATGACAAATACTACTACGAAGCAGCAGAGATGGCTCTGATCGATACAAAAGTTGAGCGTTCTTTCGCAACAGGTATCGCAGGATTCTCTCATGTAGTAGACTCCCTGTCCGCTATCAAATATGCAAAAGTTAAAGCTATCCGCGATGAAGACGGCATTACAACAGATTTCCAGGTTGAGGGTGACTTCCCACGTTATGGTAATGATGATGACAGAGCAGACGAGATCGCAACAACTCTTCTGTCTACATTCCTTGAGAAACTGAAACACATCCATACTTACCGTGATTCCAAGCCAACCACATCTATCCTTACTATTACTTCCAACGTTGTTTATGGTAAGGCTACAGGATCTCTTCCGGATGGAAGAAAAGCAGGTGAACCTCTTGCTCCTGGCGCAAACCCATCTTACGGTGCAGAGCAGAACGGTCTTCTTGCTTCCCTGAACTCTGTTGCCAAGCTTGACTATGAAGATGCTCTTGACGGTATCTCCAATACTCAGACAATCAATCCTGATGCTCTGGGACACAGTGATGACGAGCGTTCAGAGAATCTGGTACATGTACTTGACGGATACTTTGATCAGGGCGCTCATCACCTCAATGTAAACGTATTTGGTAAAGAGAAACTGATCGACGCTATGGAACATCCGGAAAAAGAAGAGTATGCAAACTTCACAATCCGTGTATCCGGATATGCTGTTAAGTTCATCGACCTTACAAGAGAGCAGCAGTTAGACGTTATTGCCAGAACCTGCCACGACAGAATGTAATTAATGGATGATGATATAATGGATAATAAACAGATAAAAGGCTATGTTCATTCTTTGGAAAGCTTCGGGTCCGTTGATGGACCCGGAGTAAGATATGTGATTTTTTTTAGCGGCTGTGCCATGAGATGTCAGTTCTGTCATAATCCGGATACCTGGAAGATGAAGCAGGGAGAGCTTTATACGGCAGATGAGCTTCTTAAGAAAGCTTTACGTTATAAGGGCTACTGGGGCAGCAAAGGCGGTATCACTGTAAGCGGTGGTGAGCCATTGCTTCAGATGGATTTTCTTACAGAATTTTTTAAGAAGGCAAAGGCAGAGGGTGTGCATACGAATCTTGATACCAGTGGAAATCCTTTCACTGATCAGGAACCATGGCATTCCGGATGGCTGGAGCTTATGAAGTATACAGATCTTGTAATGCTTGATATCAAGCAGATTGACGAGCAGGAGCATATTAAGCTTACCGGTCATTCCAATAAGAATATTCTTGCGATGGCGCGGGAACTTTCTGATATGAAAAAACCTGTATGGATCCGTCATGTGCTTGTGCCGGACGGAAGTGATAAGGATGAATATCTGCACCGGTTAGCTGATTTTATCCATACTCTTTCCAATGTGGAGAGAGTGGAGGTGCTCCCTTATCATACGCTTGGTAAGTTTAAATGGGAGAATCTGGGGCTTTCTTATCCACTGGAGGGGGTTAATCCTCCGACGCAGGAAAGGATTGATAATGCCCGGAAGATTCTTGGAGCTATCTGAGTAAAAATATATAGCTGTCATATCCTCTTTTTGGGGGTATGGCAGCTTTGTTTTTGGTTTAAAAAGGGGACGCGAAGCAGGCGTATAGTTGTACCGGATACGGTTTCGGCATCTAAGAGATTCTAAGCCCTCGAAAATCCGCTAAAAGCATGAGACGAAAAGTCCGGAATTACTCGCTGTCGCTCAGACAAGGGACTTTTCGTCTCATAACGCAGATTTCCGAGGACTAAGAATCTCTAAGATGCCTGCAAATGCATCCGGTACAACTATACGCCTGCTTCGCTGGTTTTGGTTAAGATATAATACAAGGTGGAGTGTGAATTATAAGAAGGACTTTGTTTATATAAAAATGAATTGAGACGTGAAATATATCCCCCGGGAGGGCTTGTTGGGGGGAGGGTGGATTTGATATAATTTTGATCATATATGATTATAACTTGCATACATGGAGGTTGGCATAAGGTGAAGGATTTATTATCGGAGATTGAGAGTTACTGGACTACCCGGGCTGAGGGGTATTCTGAAGTTAATCATAAGGAATTAAATGGGATGCAGAAGGGGGCATGGCTTGAGGTGTTGAAAGGGCAGTTCCCGGAGAAAGCGAAGGATGAGATTAAGATTTTGGATATCGGAACAGGACCTGGATTTTTTCCTGTTATTCTGGCTGAGGCGGGATATAAGGTGACTGCTGTTGATTATACGCAGGAGATGTTGGATACCGCGAAGAGGAATGCCGGTAATCTTTGTGAGCGGATTTCTTTTTATAAGATGGATGCTCAGAATCTGGAATTTGAGGATGATGTGTTTGATGTTGTGATCAGCAGGAATCTGACATGGAATCTGAAGGATCCTAAGAGAGCTTATGAAGAGTGGTGTCGTGTACTGAAACCGGGCGGAAAGCTTCTTAATTTCGATGCAAACTGGTACGGTTATCTTTATGATGAGGAGAAACGCCTGTCTTATGAGGAAGACCGAAAGAGTGTGGAGAGTGAGCATCTGGATGATCATTACCTCTGTACGGATATTGACAGAATGGAGAAGATTGCACTGCAGATGCCTCTTTCTTCTATTAACAGACCGTCCTGGGACAGGAAGTTTCTGAAGGAGAACGGGTTTGAGTCTGTGGCAGTGGATACCGGGATCTGGCAGCGGGTGTGGAGTCAGGAAGAGAAGCTGAATTATCATTCTACGCCGATGTTTATGATCAGCGCTGTGAAGAAAGAGAAAGATATCTGGTCCGAGAATGATGGAATGGGTGATTCTGATAGCGGATATGACAGGAAAAGAGATTTGGAGGATGCCATGCTGTGTGCTGCTCCGGGTACGAAAAAGAGCGGATTCCTGAAACTGGGCGGAGGTGAGTTTTCGCTTCCTTATACAGTAATCTGCGGTTCTCATCCCGGAAAGACAGTTCTGATCACCGCTGCGGTCCACGGAGGAGAATATGTGGGAATCCAGGCTGCTGTTGAGCTTGCAGATAAACTGAAGCCTGAGAAGATCCATGGAAGAGTGATCCTGGTTAAGACTGTGTGCAGGAAGGAATTTGAGGAGAGGAGCGGCAGTATCTGCCCGGAGGATGAGAAGAATCTGAATCGTGTATTTCCGGGGAATCCGCAGGGAACCAGGATGGACCGTCTGGCGTATGAGGTGGTTCAGAAGCTTCACAGTGCAGCAGATTATTATATTGATCTTCACAGCGGGGATGATTATGAGCAGCTTACGCCTTATATTTACTATGCCGGATGTGCAGATGAAGATGTGGTTCAGATGTCAAGGAAGATGGCAGAGCAGGCAGATGTTCCCTATATGGTAAAGTCTAATGTGGCATCCGGTGGTTCTTACAATTATGCTGCCACATGTGGCATTCCCAGTGTTCTGATCGAACGTGGCCAGATGGGAGGCTGGAGTCCGGAGGAGGTTCATTCTACAAGAAAAGATGTGCGTAATATTCTGTGTGCGCTGGGTGTTTACGATGGCATGAGAAGTTACAGTAATTATTATCCCATGGAAATTGAAGATGTGCGTTATCAGTCTGCCAGTGTATCCGGGCTGTGGTATCCTGCCAAAAAACCGGGAGATATCATTAAGGTTGGAGAGTATCTTGGCTGTGTTAAGGATTATGAGGGAAATATTCTGGAGACAAGTTTATCCGATTTAAATGGAGTGGTTCTATATCAGGCGGGAAGTCTTCAGGTTATTAAGGATGGTCCGATGATCGCATATGGCAGTTTCAGCAGAAGAAAGGATGAACGCAAGGAAAAGATCACAAATTACTGGGCGAAAAGAAGCGACAGTTTTATGGAACAGAGAAGAGCTGAGCTTCACAGTGATATGGCTGATAAATGGCTGAAAGAGATCGGGACTTTTCTTCCTGATGGAAAATTAAGGATTCTGGATGTGGGATGCGGTGCAGGCTTCTTTTCCATTCTTTTAGCAAAACTGGGACATGAAGTTACAGGAATCGATCTGACACCGGATATGATCATTCATTCCAGGGAACTGGCAAAAGAAGAGAACGCCTCCTGTACGTTTGAAGTAATGGATGCGGAAAATCCGGATTTTCCTGATGGTACCTTTGATGTAATCGTGTCCAGAAATCTTACCTGGACACTTCCGGATGCAGCAAGAGCATATAAAGAATGGATTCGTGTGCTGAAAACGGGAGGAATCCTGATCAACGCAGATGCCAATTATGGTGCAGATGATTTCTCAGATACTGCTGATCTGCCTGCCAATCATGCTCATTTTACAGTAGGCGATGCCATGATGCAGGAATGCGAGGAAATTAAACGCCAGCTTCCTATCAGTTCCTATGTACGCCCTGCCTGGGATCTGGAGACACTGGGAAAACTGGGTATCAACAGATTCTCCATTGATCTGGGTATCAGCAGCAGAATTTATACAAAGAAAGATGAGTTTTATAATCCAACCCCTATGTTCCTGATCTGCGGCGAAAAAAATAAATGTAATAATTGAGAAAAATGAAGCATATATTAAAGGGAGATTTCATTGATGGAACCTTCCTTTTTTCTTTTTTGCAAGCCAAAATGTTACAAAAATATGAAAAAAGCTTGACAAAATCAATTATATTAAATATAATTTTCTTATAAGTTACAGAAATGTTACAACCATAAAAACCTGTAATTAAAAAAACTCAAGGAATGATAAGTATGAAAGTTCAGAAAAAAGAGTCAAAACAGTCCGGCAATCCGGCGCGGAGTCTGATACTGGTTACAGTGTGTACCTGTACAGCGATTGCGTTTGCAGCAGGCGGCAGAATAGCAGATTTTAATGGAAAAAACAAAGTATATGCAGCTTCTGAAAATAGGGAGAAAACTTTTTCCTCTGATGCTGACGAAACAGATGTACTGCCAACAGGAATTGCAGGAGTAGTATCCGGAATGAATGATACAGCTTCTCCCAAAAAATCAGTCACACGTATCGGAACTTCCTGTGAACAGGTAATGGTCGGTCAGAGAATTAAAGTTATTGAAGATAATATGGCAGAATTCGATGTCAGCTCTTCTATGGAGAGCAGCATCAATGAGTTGGATGCAAGGACAGCGGCTCTTGCAGAGAGCGCCCGGATGATGTCGGATGAGGACTATGATACATTGCTTCATATTGTAGAGGCTGAAGCAGGTACTGAGGATGTCAAGGGACGCATTCTGGTTGCCAATGTGATCATGAACCGTATAAAGAATAAGGAATTTCCCGATACAGTCACAGAAGTGGTATGGCAGAATACCAATGGTGTTCCGCAGTTTTCACCGACTTATGACGGACGTATCAATGAAGTAACTGTTACAGATGAGACAAGAGAAGCCGTCAGACAGGCTCTTGAAGGTGTGGATTATTCAGAAGGAGCACTGTTTTTTATCCAGAAATCTGAAGCTGAAAGCCAGAATGTCTCCTGGTTTGAGAAAGATCTGAAAAGGCTGTTTAAATACGGCGTACATGAATTTTATACCTATCCGGATTCAGCAGAAAGTTCCACAGGATCGTAATAAACGATACTCTTCATATGACTCATTTAACAGGATTGCGGTAATATTGCTCAAAATATGGACATATTCTTCGGGAACAAAAGAATATGTCCATATTTTTGATTTATAGTAATCAATCATAAAAAGACAGAAAAAAGAGAAATAATTTAGGATAGTATTTTGCTAAAGTATATGCTATAATGTGCTCAATTGGCGAAATGAATAACTGTAACTGTTCAGCGGTTTATTATTACTGCCAATATACTGAACAGTTACGAATAACTTTGGAAAGGCAGGAAATATCATGCAGGTATTATACAAAAGCACAAGAGGAAAAGAAGAAACCGTAACAGCTTCTATGGCTATTTTAAAGGGGCTTTCTGAGGATGGCGGCTTATTTGTGCCGACAGAGATTCCGAAGCTGGATGTCCCAATGGATGAGCTGGCAAAGATGAGCTATCAGGAGACAGCATATGAAGTAATGAAATGTTTCCTTACTGATTTTACAGAAGAAGAATTAAAGAACTGCATCAACAATGCCTATGATGAAAAATTTGATACAAAAGAGATTGCACCGCTTCATGAAGCAGACGGAGCTTATTTCCTTGAGCTGTATCATGGTGCGACCATTGCGTTTAAGGATATGGCATTATCAATTCTTCCACATCTTATGACTACAGCTGCTAAGAAGAATCAGGTAAAAAATGAGATTGTTATTCTTACCGCTACTTCCGGAGATACAGGTAAAGCGGCAATGGCCGGATTTGCAGATGTTCCGGGAACCAAGATCATCGTTTTCTATCCGAAACATGGTGTAAGTCCTATCCAGGAGAAACAGATGGTAACTCAGAAAGGCAACAATACATATGTTGTGGGAATTACCGGAAACTTTGACGATGCACAGACTGCCGTAAAGAAAATGTTCAATGATAAGGAACTGGAAGCAGAACTTGATGCTGCAGGATATCAGTTCTCATCTGCGAACTCTATCAACATCGGACGTCTGGTACCGCAGATCGTTTATTATGTATATGCATATGCATCACTTGTACGTCAGGGCAAGATCAAAGACGGTCAGGAGATCAATGTGGTAGTACCTACCGGAAACTTTGGAAATATCCTGGCTGCTTATTATGCAAAACAGATGGGACTTCCGGTTCACAAACTTATCTGTGCCTCCAATGATAACAAGGTTCTGTATGATTTCTTCCGTACAGGAACTTATGACAGAAAGCGTGACTTTATCCTTACAACCTCACCGTCCATGGATATTCTGATCTCCAGCAATCTGGAACGTCTGATCTACCGTATCGCAGGCGGTGATGCAAAAAAATGTGCAGAGCTGATGCAGTCTCTTACTGCAGGCGGCGAGTATACCATCACAGAAGACATGAAGGCACAGCTTGCAGACTTCTATGGCAATTACTGTACAGAAGACGAAACAGCAAAAACAATCGCAGAAATCTTCAAAGACAGTCATTATGTGATAGATACCCATACTGCAGTTGCAGCAGGTGTTTATGACAAATATGTAAAAGATACCAATGATACCACACCAACTGTCATTGCATCCACAGCAAGCCCATATAAATTTACAAAAAGTGTAATGGAAGCACTTGGAGCAGATACAGACGGTAAGGATGATTTTGCACTGGCTGATGAACTGAGTGCGCTTTCCGGAGTGAAACTTCCACAGGCAGTTGAGACAATCCGCACAGCACCGGTGCTTCATAACCGGGTGGTAGATGCGCCGGATATGCCAAAGGCAGTAAAAGATATCCTTGGAATCCGATAATCTCCATATTATAAAAAATATAATTAATTCTACATTTTATGTTGAAAAAGAACATATACTGGAGTATAATAAGAATCAGTTAAAAACAGTGAATATCCTGAAATGTACGAGGCCCCTTCTTTTTTTGAACCTACATCGACTTTAACGGGAACCCAACATCGCAGGCCAGATGTCAGGCCGTCATTATGCAGCGGAAGACAGAAGGTCTGTTGAGGATACCCACCTAGCTATGGCTAGGCGTCAATGGGAAGGGAACGGCATTTCGGGAACTGTAAAAATGAGCCGTAGAGAGGCTCTTTTTTATTATCTTTTGGATTTAATATTATTTTATGATACGGGAGGTTGGAAACAATGGGTGTTTCTGAAAGAAAGTTCGGTGTATTACAGACTGGGGAAACAGTAAAAATTTTTCATCTGGAAAACAAATCCGGGGCATATGCGGAAGTGACAGATTTTGGAGCAATCCTGGTTAAGGTCTGCGTACCTGATAAAGATGGTACTTTAACAGACGTAGTACTTGGATATGATGATCTGGCATCTTATGAAGTAAATGGATGCTTTTTCGGTTCAACCATCGGCAGAAACGGAAACCGCATCGGCGGTGCGAAATTCTCTGTCAATGGCAAAGAAGTAGTTCTTGCTCAGAATGAGAATGACAATAATCTTCACAGCGGTCCTGACGGATTTGAAAAAAAGCTCTGGAAAGTGGCTGAGATTTCCGATGATAAAAACAGTGTTATATTTAACCGTATAAGTCCGGATGGCGAGAATGGTTTCCCGGGAGAATTTGATGTGTCTGTAAAATATGAGTTTACGGAAGACAACGAACTGAGGATCCATTATCAGGGAATCTGCGATGAGCCGACAGTTGCCAATATGACAAATCATTCTTATTTCAATCTGAATGGTGAGGGAAGCGGAACCGCCATGGATCAGTATCTTACAATCCATGCAAAATATTATACACCTGTAGCCGACAGTCATTCCATTCCTACAGGAGTGTATGAGGAAGTTGCAGGGACTCCCATGGATTTCAGAACTGCCAAACAGATTGGGCAGGATATTGAAGCAGAATTTGAGCAGCTGAAATTCACAGGCGGATATGACCACAATTATGTGACAGACAATTATGCAAAAGGAAACAGAAGACTGATCGCAACCGCATACAGTGATAAAACCGGAATTGCCATGGATGTCACTTCCGACTGTCCATGTGTACAGTTTTACGCAGCAAATTTTGTCGAAAATGAACATGGTAAAAATGGTCATACTTACAATAAGCGGGATGCTTTCTGTCTGGAAACGCAGGTTGAACCGAATGCGGTCAATGTTGAAGATTTCCACTCCCCGATTCTTAATGCAGGTGAACAGTATGATTCTGTGACTGCTTATCATTTCTACATCAGAAAGTAAAAATCTGACCATAAAACTAATTACATATTGATCCGGTTTTTTTCATATCTACAGCGTTCCAGCATGAAAAGAACCGGATTTTATTATCCATAATTCATGTTTGTCATAACGGCAGTTTCATGGTATGATAGTAAACAGAGATATTCGAAACAGTTATCTTTATAATTACAGCAATCACCATAAATGCATTATCTAAAATGACTGCTGTAAAATAACAGAATGGAGACATATATGAAAAAGAAAAATAAAACCCGGTCTGTTACAGGGCTTTTATTCGGGTTTATGGAACGTGTATCCGGAGATCACGTAGGAGCTTATGCGACACAGGCAGCGTATTTTCTGATCATGTCTTTTATTCCCTGTATTCTGTTTCTGACTACACTGGTACGGTATACACCTCTGACCTATAATGTAGTCAGGGATGCGATCGTTGCTTTTATTCCGGAGAATCTGCAGAGTTTTGTTCTGGGGATCGTGGTAGATGTATACAAAAGAAGTACTGCAATTGTCCCTTTGTCAGCAATTGTGGCACTGTGGTCTGCCGGAAAAGGAATGCAGTCTATCATCAATGGATTAAATACCATTTATCACGTAAAAGAAACCCGTAACTGGCTGTTAACCAGAATTTATGCAGTATTCTATACTTTATCACTGGTGATTGCGGTAATCGTGTCTCTGCTTATGCTTGTACTCGGAAACGAAATACAGAAAGCTGTATCAAGATATATTCCTTTTCTTGGAAGAGTTCTGGGAAAAATACTGGGGGCAAGAGCACTGTTGGTATTTGGTGTGTTGTTTCTGGTTTTTCTTATGTTGTATAAGGTTCTTCCGAACAGAAAAGCCACATTCAAAAGCCAGATTCCCGGAGCCTTGATCATAGCAGTTGCATGGTCGATATTTTCATACGGATTCTCTTTTTATTTTGAGATTTTTCCGGGGTTCAGTAATATGTACGGAAACCTTGCGACGATCATCATGGTCATGGTGTGGTTGTATATCTGTATGAATCTTCTGTTATACGGTGCAGAGATCAATGCTTATTTTGAAAAAGAATTCCGGATTGCACATAAATCGGTACAGGAACTGCTGGCACATGAAAAAGAAAAAAGGCAGCAGGAAAATGAATGAATTTTGGCTACGTTACTGTGAACATGACAGTCAGGGGGCTTTTTATTGTAAAGCCTTTCTGAGTGTGCTATAATAAACCATAATTTTGGAGAAACAAAAAGGAATCAGTTCTATGATCGTTGTATATTTGATATTTTTGGCTGTCATTCAGGCTGTGACGGAATTTCTTCCTGTCAGCAGCCTGGGACATTTATGCATATTGGAACAATATATGGGAATCGGCCACGAAACCGGATTGCTGTCAGAAACGATGCTCCATCTTGGAAGTGCGGCAGCAATTATATTTTTGTTCCGCAAAGATTTAAAAAAAATCGGACTGGGACTTCTGGGGATGTTTATGGATATGATCGGTAATCTGAATCTATATATCCATAACAAGAAGACAGGGGAAAGTTTGGGCTATGCCAGAATAGTCACCGGAACATATCGGAAAACAGGTGCACTTCTTGTGATTTCCATGATTCCAACAGCACTTCTGGGACTTACAGGAAAACGGCTGGCTCTTCTGGCCGCAGACTCTCAGATTGTTCCGGGAATCGGATTTTTACTTACAGGCGTATTTCTTCTGGTAACAGATCTGAATAAATCCGGTGGAAAAAAGGGACCGAGAGAGGCTTCTTATGACAGCGCCATGTGGATTGGAATTTGTCAGGGGATTGCTGTCTTTCCGGGGATTTCCAGAATGGGATTTACATTATGTGCTGCACTGTTATGCGGATATAACCGCAAATTTGCGGTTCGTTTTTCTGTTTTTATGAGTCTGCCTGCTATCATAGGTGCTTTTTTTACGGAAATCGGAAATTTTGGTGCTTCTGAAATGACGGCAGGACTTGGGTTTACCTATGTATTTGCAATGATCATCGCCGGTTTTGCGGGATGTCTTGTTATCCGAAATACAATAGCCATGACTCAGAATATAAAATTACGCTATTTTGCATATTATTCATTTATAGTCGGTATTATTACACTGGCATTAAATTTTGCCCTGTAAAGGGAAGATATTTACGAGAAGATCAAGGAGGGGAGCCTTAGAATGGCAGCATCAAAGAGTAAGAATACCGGGCATTCGGGAAGAAATACAAAAAAGAAGACAGCAATGGAACAGGAAGTCGGCAGATTTCAGACAGAAATCATATTATTTGTGATTTTGGCCGCATGTGTGATCCTGATGGCAAGCAATTTTGGAGCAGGTGGTTTTGTGGGAGATGCGATCAGTAATTTCTGTTTCGGACTGATGGGATTGATGGCATATCTGTTTCCAATCGTATTTTTCCTTGAATCAGCATTTATTCTGATCAATAAAACAAACCGGCTGGCATATAAGAAACTTGCAGCGGCGTTTGTGATGTTTCTGTTTCTGTGTGGGGCAGCGCAGCTTCTCACAGACGGATATATGCAGAGTACAACTTTGCTGGATTATTATGCTTTAAGCGCAGATTATAAAACAGGCGGTGGTCTGATCGGAGGAGCGATCTGTATTTCTGTCACATCTGCTTTTGGAACTATCGGCGGATATGTGATCATTATACTGGCATTTGTTGTATGTATGATCATTATCACACAGCGCTCTCTGCTCGATTTTGTAACGCGGCTGGTTATGAAGGTGTGTGATTTTGTAAAAGACAGACATATGCGCTATATGCAGGGTCAGCCTGAACGTGAGCGATATAGAGAAGAACGTGCCAGAGAACGTCAGCTTATAAGAGAACAGCGGCGTGAAGAAAGAGTCCGTAGACTGGAGGAAGAAATTGGCGATGATGAATTTTCAGATGATGACTTTCTCATGGATCCTTCGGAAGCAAAAAAAATGAAAAAAGGCGGCTTTCTGGAAGGAACCAAGCTGACAGGCTATTCTGAACAGAAGCCAAAGAAAAAGGGGAAACTTCTGAAAAAAGCAGCAGATACAGATAAAGCAGCAGCAGAAACAGCCGAAGCTGCGGAGAATACCGAGAACACAGGGATTAAATCCTCTGATGATGCGGATAATAAACCATACATCGATGCTCCGATGAATTTTGAGATTCACAGAGCGGATACATCCCCGGATACATACGAGGCAGATAATGAATCACAACAGCAGGAAGACCTTCCATTTGAAGATGCTGTCACTGACCGGAAGAAATCTGTGGTTTCAGAACCGGAGGAAGATCTGCCCCCTTTTCAGGATGAGAAGGCAGTGCGGCCGCCTTCGAAAAACCCCAAATCTTCTGAAAAGGAGATACAGAGCGGAATTGTAAACATTCAGCATGAGATCACCCGACAGGAAGCAGCCGTAAAAAAAGAATATAAATTTCCAGCCTTAAATCTGCTGAAGAAAGGAAGCAGCAAAGCTCAGGGGGATTCTGATGCCTATCTGCGTAAGACTGCAAAAAAACTCCAGGAAGTACTTCACAATTTCGGCGTGAACGTGACTGTCACTAATGTGAGCTGCGGACCAACAGTTACCCGTTATGAACTTCAGCCCGAGATGGGAGTGAAGGTCAGCAAAATTGTAGGTCTTGCAGATGACATCAAACTGAATCTTGCCACTCCTGATATCCGTATTGAAGCACCGATCCCCGGCAAAGCAGCAGTGGGCATTGAGGTTCCCAATAAAGAGAACAGTACGGTTATGCTCAGAGATCTGCTCCAGTCAGAAGAATTTCAGAAGGCAAAATCCAAACTTTCTTTTGCAGTAGGAAAGGATATTGCAGGTAAGACTGTAGTTGCGGATATTGCCAAAATGCCACATCTTCTCATCGCAGGTGCAACCGGTTCAGGTAAATCAGTATGTATCAATACACTTATCATCAGTATCCTGTACAAGGCAAATCCGGATGAAGTAAAGCTTATCATGATCGATCCTAAAGTAGTAGAGCTCAGTGTGTATAACGGAATTCCACATTTGTTTATTCCGGTTGTGACAGATCCGAAGAAAGCAGCAGGCGCATTAAACTGGGCAGTACAGGAGATGACAAACCGTTACAATACATTTGCGGAGTACGGTGTCCGTAATCTGGATGAATATAATAAAAAAGCAGAGCAGATCAAGGCGGCAGGAGCTGAAGAAGAACCTGTGAAAATGCCGCAGATTGTGATCATCGTGGATGAGCTTGCAGACCTTATGATGGTTGCGCCCGGAGAGGTGGAGGATGCTATCTGTCGCCTGGCCCAGCTTGCACGTGCGGCGGGTATCCATCTGATCATTGCCACACAGAGACCGTCTGTAAATGTTATCACCGGTCTGATCAAGGCGAATATGCCTTCCAGAATTGCTTTCTCTGTATCTTCCGGTGTGGATTCCAGGACAATTCTGGATATGAACGGAGCCGAGAAGCTTCTTGGAAAAGGTGATATGCTCTTTTATCCTCAGGGATATCAGAAGCCTGCAAGACTTCAGGGTGCATTTGTATCTGATGATGAGGTAAGTGCTGTGGTTGAATTTCTTGCAGATAAAAATCCGGGTGTCCAGTATAACCAACAGATCGAGCAGCAGGTAAATTCTCCTGTAACAACAGGTATGTCCGGAGATGAAAGGGACATCCATTTTGAAGAAGCAGGTAAGTTTATCATAGAGAAAGAGAAAGCTTCTATTGGCATGCTGCAGAGAATGTTTAAGATTGGTTTCAACAGAGCGGCAAGAATCATGGATCAGCTCTGCGACGCAGGTGTAGTGGGACCGGAAGAGGGAACAAAACCGAGAAAAGTTCTTATGTCTATGGAGGAGTTTCAGAATTATCTGGAAAATCAGTAAGTGAGGACTGTCTATGAAATGTCCTAAATGTCATAAAGAGGTGGAAAAAGGCTCTCTGTACTGCCCCTACTGCCTTGCGGAGATACCCTGGGTAAGAGAATTCAGCACAGTGGAAACTCTGATGAAAAAGGAGCAGCAGAACCGCCCATCCGAAAAAAAACAGAAAACAGAAATTATAAAATATTTCAAACATCCAAAAAGAAGAAAGCTGAAATTCAGCAGAAAACAGCTTCTATGTCTGCTTCTGTGTGCGGCGACACTGCTGGGGTTCTTTTGTTATCGGCAGTTAAATACTTTTTCTGCCTTATATTCCAGGGCAAAAAAACAATATGCACAGCAAAACTATGAAGAAGCACAGCGGATTGCAGAAAATGCTCTGGATAAAAATCCTAAAAATGAAGCCGCCAATCTTCTTCTGGCCAAAAGTATGGAGAAATCAGGCGATAAACGATCTGCACTTCTTGTTTTGCGCCCGTTTATCCAGAACAAAACTGCGGGAACAGGAATATATAAAGAGTATGTGAAGCTTCTTACACAGGAGGGAAAGACCAACGAAGTCAGACTGATCCTGAAATCTGCTGACAGAGAGGTGCAGAATGCCTGCGCAGAATATATCTGCGAAACACCTGTATCAAATCCTGCACCCGGAACCTATACTACAACGCAGACTCTGAAACTGGAAGGTAACTGCCAAAAGATTTATTACACATTAGATGGAAGCACACCTACCAGAAAGAGTAAAGTATATACAGAACCTATTATTCTGAGGGAAGGCACAACTGAATTAAAAGCCTTTGGTGTAAATGATAAAAACATCGAAAGTGATGTGATCAGCAGAAAGTATGTGATTGTTTTAAATGCACCGAAAGCCCCTAAGGTAACACCTAAATCAGGGGATTACAATAAAAAAACAGAGATTAAGATCACTGTTCCGGATGGATGTAAGGCATATTATGCATTTGATTCTGAACCGGATCTTAACAGTACTGTTTATGAACAGCCAATCTCCATGCCTGTGGGTTACCATAGGCTGAATGTTATTCTTGTTGCAGCAAATGGCAAGACCAGTAAAATGACTGCTATGGAATATTATCTGCAGTACTAAAAATACTGTGATTTTATCGCTGATTTTATTAAAATAGAAGGAAGAAGATCATGGAAATCCGTATTGTTACAGTTGGAAAGATCAAAGAAAAATATCTGTGTGACGGAATCGCAGAATATGCCAAACGGCTGAGCAGATACTGCAGGCTGACTTTCTGTCAGGTAGCAGATGAAAAAACACCGGATAAAGCGTCAGAAGCACTGAACACACAGATTAAAAATACAGAAGGCGAACGTCTGATGAAACATATACGCGAACAGGATTATGTTATCGCACTGGCAATTGATGGAAAAACGCCGGATTCTGTAGAACTCTCTCAAAAAATTGAGAAACTGGGAGTTTCCGGTATCAGTTCCATTGCATTTGTGATCGGAGGTTCCTTAGGACTGAGTGAGAGCGTTCTGAAACGTGCAGATTATAAGCTCAGCTTTTCCAGAATGACTTTTCCGCATCAGCTGATGCAGATGATCCTTTTGGAACAGATATACAGAAGCTACCGCATTATGAATCACGAACCCTATCATAAATGAACGAATGTACCAACAAGTCCAAAAGAAAGAAGAAAACTATGAACATAGAAAAATTTGAAGAATTTATTTCACAGTACCCGATTTTTGAATACCGCATACTGGACACAAAAGATATTACAATTCAGGAACGCGTGCGCACGATCTGCCAAGAAGAATGCGAACGTTATGATTCTACCTGGGCCTGTCCCCCCGCAGTAGGAACCCTGCAGGAATGTGAAAAAAAAATAAAAAGTTATCCTCAGGCTGTTTTCTTTTCCAGTGTAGCGGAAGTTTCGGATATCATGAACATGGAAGAAATGCTTTCTACAAGACGGGCACACGAGGACCTGACTACAGAGGTGGGAAAATATCTGAATACAGAAGGGTATGAAACTTACATCCTGTCTACAGAATCCTGTGATATCTGTGAAAAATGTGCCTATAAAGAGGGAAAACCATGCAGATATCCTGATCGGATGCATCCATGTCTGGAAAGTCATGGTGTAGTAGTAAATGAGATTGTAGAGCGTGAATCTATGGAATATAATCTGGGTGGAAATACAATTCTGTGGTTTTCTATGGTTTTGTTTCGATGATTGCTGCTGAAACGTGTTTTAAAGAAAGTTCTTCCGGCATAGACTGATAGTAAAAGCCGGGGGAGCTTTTTTTATGAAAAAAGCAGGACAATGGAAAAACCGGATGGTGCTGGCATTAGAACTTCCGCCTGATCTGGCATATAATGAAACGATCGTCACACTGACCGGTCAGACGGAAGCTGTTATCGAAAATTATAAATCTGTTTTTAAATATACACCTTCTGAAATTGTGATACAGTCTTTTTGCGGAAAAGTGACCATATCCGGGAAAAATCTTGAAATCCGCTGGTACAATTCCAGTGCAATGAAAGTGACGGGAAGTATTTATGATATAAAAGCGGGTGACAGCGAATGTTGAAATTTTTGAAATTAATATATGGTTATGTGATCATCCTTGTAAGAGGAGAAAATCTGGAACGCTTTCTGAATCTCTGCAAAAGCAGAAAAGTTTATATGGAAAAGATCCGGTACAGAGAGGACGGCCAGCTTATGGCACAAATGCAGGCCGCTGATTTCTTTCGCCTGAGACCTCTCCGGAATAAAACAGGTGTACATATTCAGATCATACAGAGACGGGGAATGCCCTTCTTTTTTTTAAGGAATAAAAAAAGAAAGGCTTTTTTTACAGGCATGATTCTGGGAGGTATCCTGATATTTTTTTTGACAGGGAGAATCTGGAATATCCATATTGAAGGAAATGTCAGAAACAGTACCGGAGAAATCCTCGATTTTCTGGATAAGCAGGATATAAACCATGGGATGTCCAAAAAAAAGATCAACTGTTCAGAAGTTGCAGCAGCTGTACGGAAAAATTTTCCGGAGATTACCTGGGTATCTGCCAGAATAGAAGGAACCCGTCTGATTCTTAATATCCAGGAAGGAATTATCCCCCCAAAAACCAACAGTAATACCTCACCCTGTAATCTGCTAGCAGACAAGGACGGAGTGATCACAGATATGATCGTCCGAAGGGGCATACCGGTAAAAAAGCCCGGGGATTCCTGCAAAAAAGGGGAACTTCTGGTATCCGGGGAACTTCATATCATGAATGACAGTCAGGAAGTCCTGCGAAAGGAATACGTTCATGCAGATGCGGATATTTTTATTTCCAGACAAATTTCCTATTATCAGGAATTTCCATTAAAATACCGTACAGAAATCCCTGCCGGCAAAAAGAAAAAAGAAATGTACTTCCGGTTTGGGCACTGGTATCTGGGATTGTATCCGACATTACATACAGGTCAGAAACGTATCACAGAGGAAATTCCTCTGCGTATCACAGAAAATTTTATACTTCCTGTATGGATCGGATGGACCGAAACTACTGATTATACAATAAAAGAAGAAACCTATACCAGGAAAGAAGCCGAGAAGGAAGCTGTGCGAAGATTTCATCAATATGAAAAGAAGCTGCTTCAAAATGGCATTAAGATCAGTGAAAATCATATTACTACCAGGCTGACAGAATCTCTGTGCATTACCGGAGGAACCCTGCTTATCATCGAACAGACAGGCGAAAAAAGCCGGATAACATAAAATTCCATAAAAATTTGTATTTAAAAAGTTGCAGGGAGGTGTTACAATGGATGCATCTGGTTTTAACCGGACTTTGATTATCGTCCATAAACGAGGCAATAATCCATTATTAACTTATCAACAGGAAAGGACATCACAGGATGGCTGGCAATATTATTGAATTACACACAGAAGTCCCCGCAGAACTGGAAGCAAATGTATTTGGCCAGTTTGATGAGCATCTTAAGCTGATTGAGAGAACACTGAATGTGACAGTGATCTCCAGAGACGGAATCCTTAAGATACTTGGCAATGAACAGAATGCGGCTTCTGCGAAGAAACTGATAGAAGAACTGACAGTACTTGCAAAAAGAGGCAACACGATCACGAAACAGAATGTCAATTATGCTCTTTCTCTGGCAATGGAGCAGAGAAACGAAGTTCTCACAGAAATAGACAAAGATTTTATCTGTAACACCATACAGGGCAGACCTATCAAGCCCAAAACACTGGGGCAGAAAGATTATGTAGAACAGATACGCAAAAAAATGATCGTGTTCGGTGTAGGTCCTGCCGGTACCGGCAAAACCTATCTGGCGATGGCAATGGCTGTCACAGCCTTCCGAAATGAGGAGGTCAGCAGGATCATCCTGACACGTCCTGCTATTGAGGCCGGTGAGAAGCTGGGATTTCTTCCGGGAGATCTGCAGAGCAAGGTAGATCCTTATCTGAGACCACTCTATGATGCACTGTATCAGATCATGGGAGCGGACAGCTTTGCGAAAAATATGGAGCGCGGCCTGATCGAGGTTGCACCGCTTGCATATATGCGCGGACGTACACTGGATAATGCATTTATCATTCTCGATGAAGCACAGAATACTACTCCGGCACAGATGAAGATGTTCCTGACACGTATCGGATTTGGTTCCAAGGTTATCATCACCGGAGATGCCTCACAGAAAGATCTTCCAAGAGATACTACATCCGGACTTGACGTGGCAATGAAAGTACTGAAAAAAATAGATGACATTGGCTTCTGCCAGCTTACCAGCAAGGATGTTGTCCGTCATCCTCTGGTACAGCAGATCGTACAGGCTTATGATGCCTATGAGAAGAAACAAAAACCTGAAAGACCGGCAAGACGCAGAAACGGGGTAAATGAACGATGAACATGCAGATTGATTATGAGACAGAGCGTGAACTGGGGATCGACTATGAGACACTGGCAGTAAAGGTAGCTGACAAGGTTCTTGAAATGGAAAAATGTCCCTATGATGCACAGGTGAATCTTGTACTTACAGATAACGAAGAGATTGAGAGAGTTAATACTGAGTTTCGCGATATCGCAAGACCTACGGATGTTTTATCCTTCCCTATGATTCCTTTTGAGACACCGGCAGGATATGATATTGTGGAGGAAGATGAATCTTACTTTGATCTGGATACAGACGAACTTCTTCTTGGAGATATCATGATCTCAGTTGACAAGGTATTTGCGCAGGCAGAGGAATACGGACACAGTGTGACAAGAGAATTCTGTTTTCTGGTTGCACACAGTATGCTGCATCTGCTGGGATATGACCATATGACTCCCGGGGAAGCGGCAGTCATGGAGGCAAAACAGGCGAAAGCCCTGGAGGAGCTTGGGATTACACGCTGATCTTCAAATTCTGTTATTGCAGGCAATTTCTGATGGATTTTGTCTCGTAACTGTAAAGACACTGAACAGTTACAAAAATATATTTATATGGAGTAACAAAAAGATGAATTACCGGGAACGACTTAAAGATAAAAAACGTATTGTAATTAAGATCGGTTCTTCTTCCCTGACTCATTCGGAGACAGGAAGACTGAACCTTCGCAAACTGGAAGTGCTGGCAAGAGAGCTCAGTGACCTTCGCAATCAGGGAAAAGATGTCATACTGGTTTCTTCAGGAGCTATAGCAACAGGTGTGGCAGCTCTTGGAATGCATGAGAAACCCACAGAACTGAAAGGAAAACAGGCATGTGCAGCAGTAGGACAGGCCAGACTGATGATGATTTATCAGAAACTTTTTTCTGAATATAATCAGCTTTCCGCTCAGATTCTTATGACCAAAAATACTATGGTTAATAATGTTAACCGAAAGAATGCTCAGAATACTTTCGATGAACTGCTCAGTCTGGGAGTGATTCCCATTGTAAACGAGAATGACTCCATTTCCACCTATGAGCTTCAGAATCTGGAGAAATTCGGAGATAATGATACATTGTCTGCAATGGTTGCCGCACTTGTACGGGCAGATCTGCTGATCCTGTTATCAGATATTGATGGTCTTTTTACAGATGATCCCAATACTAATCCTGATGCAAAATTCATTGATGTGGTAGAAAATCTGGATGATAATCTGCTTAACATGGGAAAAGGTACTTCTGGAAGTAAGGTAGGAACCGGCGGAATGGCTACTAAGCTGACAGCAGCACAGATCGCTTCTGCAGCAGGCGTAGATATGGTAATCGCAAACGGAGCCGATTTCCATATTATCCATAAGATCACAGAGGGACGCAAGTACGGTACGCTGTTTGTAAGCCAGTCCAAAAAAGAAGTTTATCTGATCGATATTATTGACAGACTGTTATAATACCGGAAATTTACCGGTGCCAAATGACATTCACAGAGTAAATGGCAGTGTTTACAGACAGACTGCCGCAGACAAAAAACAGGAGGAAGAACTATGGAAGTTGAGAAAATCGACCGCATTAATGCACTTGCACATAAAGCCAAAAGTGTGGGGCTTACTGAAGAAGAGAAAAAAGAAAGAGAACTGCTGCGCAAGGAATATATTGCATCTGTCCGCATGAACCTTCGCGCTCAGCTGGACAATGTGGATGTTCAGCAGGAAGACGGAACAATCATTAATCTGGGTGAAAAATATGGAATCAAAAAAAGACATTAGAAAGAAGATTTTCGCAGAAAGAAAGCTGCACACAGATGAACAGATAGAGGCAATGAGCCGCACGATCACTGACAAAGTGACCGCACTTCCTGCATTTAAGAATGCGGACCGCATTCTGGTATATGCAGATTACAACCATGAAGTTGTCACAGAGTATCTTATAAAAGAAGCATGGAAGGCCGGCAAGGAGGTTGCAGTTCCCAAGGTTGTGGGAAAGGATATGGTATTTTATAAGCTGACAGACTTTGCCCGGCTGGAACCCGGATATTTTGGGATTCCTGAGCCTGTATCGGGGGAGATCGTCAACTGGTCAAAGGCTCTTATGATCATGCCGGGAGTGGCTTTTGACAGAGCAAATCACAGAGTCGGATACGGTGGTGGCTTCTATGACCGTTATCTTGAGAAACATCCGCAGCTTGAAAGAGTTGCCATTGCATTTTCTTTTCAGATGTTGCCGGAGGTTCCCACAGAACCTACTGATATCTGTCCGCAGATCATAGTAACAGAAGAGGAGATATGCTATCTTACTGACTGAAAGGGGACCTGAACATGAATGAAATGCTGAACCGCCTTGGCATGAATGCGAAGGCAGCTGAAACAGAAATGAGAAATTTTTCTACAAACAAAAAGAATGAAGTACTTCTTGCAGTAGCAGACAAACTGGTAAAGGATGCACAGACTCTGATCAATGCCAACAGGCTGGATGTGGAAACCGGAAAAGGGAATCATATGCCTGAGGGGCTGATCGACAGGCTTCTTCTCAC
This sequence comes from Blautia sp. DFI.6.71, assembly GCF_020593585.1. Taxonomy (NCBI): domain Bacteria; kingdom Bacillati; phylum Bacillota; class Clostridia; order Lachnospirales; family Lachnospiraceae; genus Blautia; species Blautia sp. DFI.6.71. Next base: position 16,905 of record NZ_JAJDMJ010000007.1, on the reverse strand, counting down.
AGAGAGCAGGATTGAAGGAATGGCAGAGGGCCTGCGCCAGGTAGCAGCCCTGGATGATCCTGTCGGGGAAGTAACCGGGATGAAAAAACGCCCAAACGGACTGCTGATCGGGCAGAAGAGAGTACCTCTTGGCGTGATCGGAATTATCTATGAAGCAAGACCGAATGTAACTGCGGATGCATTTGCACTCTGCTTTAAGACCGGTAATGTAGTAATCCTGAAGGGTGGAAGTGATGCGATCCATTCCAACGAGGCCATTGTAAACTGTATCAGGGAAACTTTGAACGAACAGGGCGTGACAGAGGATGCGATCCAGCTGATTTCTGATACATCCAGAGAGACAGCAGCAGAATTCATGAAGATGAACCAGTATGTGGATGTACTCATCCCGCGAGGCGGCAGAGGCCTGATCAAAGCCGTAGTGGAGCAGAGCACCATCCCTGTGATTGAGACCGGTACTGGAAACTGCCATATTTATGTGGATGAAACCGCAGACCTTGAGATGGCAGCAGACATTATCATGAATGCCAAGACTCAGAGAGTAGGCGTCTGCAATGCCTGCGAATCTGTTCTTGTACATAAAGATGTAAAGGATGCCCTGCTTCCAGTCCTGGCAAAGCGTCTGCAGGAGAAACATGTGGAGATCCGCGCAGATGAAGCGGCTTATGCGTTGATCCCGGGAGCTGTACACGCAACAGAAGAAGACTGGGGCAAAGAATATCTGGATTATATTCTTTCTATTAAAGTGGTTTCTTCTGTGGAAGAGGCGATTGCTCACATCAATAAATATAATACAAAACATTCAGAGGCAATTATTACCAATAATTATGAACATGCACAGAAGTTTCTGGATGAGGTGGATGCTGCGGCAGTTTATGTCAATGCCTCCACACGTTTTACAGATGGATTTGAATTCGGTTTCGGGGCAGAGATCGGTATCAGCACACAGAAGCTTCATGCGAGGGGACCTATGGGACTTCTGGCTCTGACCACAACGAAATATATCATCTATGGAAACGGACAGGTACGCCCATAGACAGCACATTGATTTTTTCTGAGGGATGTGCTATACTTCAATTCAGATTTGGGATTACTGACTGCTTCGTGGGGAATAAGAAATCGGATGGTGTCAGTAGTGATTTTAACTAAAACTCATCTATGGGAGGACATACAATGAGAAAAAAACAACTTTTTGCATTATTAATGGCAGGTGCCCTGTCTGTAGGAATGGCACCGACAGCCACATTTGCAGCAGATACTGCTGCTGAGACATCAGCCGAAGGTGAACTTGACTCTTCAGATACAGAAGAACCTTCTGAAGATCCGGCTGAAACTCCTGAGGAACCAGCCGAAGATCCAGCCGAGACTCCGGAAGATCCGGCTGAAACTCCTGCCGAAACAACAGCTGATTCTACAGAGGCACCGGCTGCTGAAGAAACTGATGAGCAGGCTGCTGAGGCAGGTTCTGCGATTGTGATTGGCGAAAAGTCCTTTACTTCTCTGGAAGAAGCGTTCGCAGCAGTACCGGACTGTGAGGATATGATAAATGGTGAGCCTACTTATGTAAAATTAAAAGGAACCATTGAAGTCAACAATACAATAAATGTCCCTGAAAAAAAGAATATCATGCTGGTTGCTGCTGAAGATAATACTACGATCAAACGTGCAGCAGGCTTTACTGAGAGTATGTTTACTGTTAATGGTGGTAATCTTCAGATGGCAGGCGGTTCTGTGACTGCTTCAGATGGAAATGCTATCGGTTCAGGCAGTTTAACTGTTGAGGGTACAGGCGATGGCGTTACCGGTTCGATTGTAGAAGTAGTAAGCGGTAATTATGCATTGATTGACGGTACAACTCTGACAGGAAATACCACAACCGGAAATGGCGGTGCGATCAACAATGCTGCCGGTGCAAATGTATATCTTCTGGGTGGTACTATCACAGCAAACTCCGCAGCAGCAGGCGGTGCAATTTACAGTGAGGGAACTGTCAATATTCGTGGAACTGTAAGTGTTACAGGAAATACAATTACAAATTCTTTTGAAGCTGCAAGTAACCTTGTGCTTGCCAAAGATGGTGTGATCAATGTAAGCGGTGCTGTTACAGGTTCTGCCATTGGTGTTGCTGTTCAGGAGGCTAACGCCGGAAGAACAGTCGTAAAGCTGGGTGACGCTGTTACTGATGTGAAACTGGCGGATGTTCTTTCTCAGATTACATATGAGGGAGATTCCAGCCTTAAAATCGGAGAAGACGGAACTTTAGTCAGTACAACAGAACCGTCCCCTACCCCAACTCCTGCAGAAGAAAAACTGAAAGTAACAGGAAAAGAATGCAAATGGTCCGGAAGTGGTACTGTTAAAATTAAGTTCCAGTCAAATGTAAAAGGTACATATTATATTGACTGGGTAAAACGTGGTGAGAAAGCACCAACAATCGATACTTCCAGAGTAGGCGCGCCTATTGAGGCTGATACAAATGTAACAGCAAAAGTTACTGATCTTCCTGACTATGATGTTGATATTTATGTATGTGTGATCAGTGATAAGGATAAGAGTAATTATGGCTCTGTAATGTTCCAGCCTGATTCAAAAGAACGTCCTGTTACACCTACACCATCTCATACTCCAGTAGTACCCGATGTAAAAGAGAGTGTTGTACAGGGATTTGAGAAAGCACTTGTGTTCTATCCGAATACTTTCTATGACTTCAAGGTAATCGGTGCAGGTACACAGAACAATAATCCGGGAGAAGGTGATGTCAGATGGGTACCTGTAGGATGGAGTATGTCTTCTAACCCGTCAACCTGGAACACATCCTGGAAAATTGGTGCCAAGAGTGGTATTTATACAGATGCCGAGAAAGCATATACTATTTACATTAAATATGCAAAACAGGTATACAGTGGAAATGACTGGCAGGAAACAGATGCTTCCGAAGTTCTGCCCTATCAGTTCAAGGCAGCTCCTCTGACACAGGCCACTACCACACCAGGTGCAAACGGAACAAGCGGAGACGGAACCGGATCCGGCGACGGAACTACAGATGGAGGAACTACAGATGTAACTCCTACCACCTATGCAGATGGAACAAACGGAACAGCGAAATCAGCAGTATCCACAGGTGATGAATCACCGATCGGAACTATGCTGGCTCTTGCTGCTGCTTCTGTTCTTGCAGGTGGTTATGTACTGATAAGAAGACGTAAAAAAGAAATGTAAATATAATTCAATTATTTTTAAGAGACAGGTCTTATGACCTGTCTCTTTTCATATATATAATAATAAGGCAGCCATTCAGCCGTCCATACAGGTCAGAATCCGGAATCTGATCCAGGCTGCTGAACATTTGCCAAAAAGGAGGAAAGAATGTATGTCAACAGAACAGATGGGAACTTATGAAAAAATATACTTCGCATTGTGGGAACTCGGACAGAGATATGGAAATTTTGTCCAGTTCAGAGTGATCGGAAGAAGTCATGATGACAGAATGATCCCCATGCTTGAGATTGGAAAGGGTGATACCTGCATTATCTGTCTGAGCGGAGTGGAAAGCGGAGACAGAAATCTCCCGGAATATCTTTTGTCTATTGCAAAAGATTACTGCAGATCCTATGAAAGCAACTGGACCATCGGAGAAAGTTATGAAGTTCGTAAACTTCTGGATAAGGTTCGTATCTGTATGATTCCCATGCTGAATCCTGACAGCTATGAGATATGCGAATATGGATATGGTGCCATACATAATCCCATCCACAGACAGATGCTGAAAATGCAGGACAGGCCTGTGGAAGAGTATGAATGTAATGCCAGGGGAATTGATCTGCGCAGAAATTTTCCGACTAATTATTATCAGCGGAAAAGAGTGAATCAGGAGCCTGCCAGTGAGAATGAGACTCGTGCCCTGATCAGCATTTTTCAGGAATATTCAAGCCTTGGCCTGCTTACATTCAGTTATTCCAGAGGGAAGATCGTTTACTGCAGACAGGAGAAAGGCTTTGCCTACAATCAGAAAAATTACAGACTGGCAAGGCATTTACAGAAATGTTCCGGCTATCGTCTGGAAAAAGGGATTGCAGGTGGTGCGAGAGTCAAAAAAGCCGGAGCAAAACCTGAGATGGGATCTCCGGAACAGTTTTATGCGGAAGTAATCCGTCAGCCCTCTCTGGCAATTGAGATTCCGGAATACCGCAAGGACGATATGGAAGAACTGCGTCTGATTCCACTTGAATATCTTTATTCTCTAAACAGCGGCATATTGGCAAACGCATAAATCCGTCACATAGTCAAAGAAAAACTGTATCCGAAAATAAAAAGTAATAAAAACAGAGATTAGCGTTTGACATAAAGCCATAGATTCTGTATGATAAAAAGAGTGCCCCGAAATGTTGTAAACAGAAAGATGAGGAATCAATAGTGAATAATAATACACAGGAAAGTAAAATACAGTTAGAATATATCAATAAATGTACAGAGCTTGTGAAGGAAAAATATGAAAAGGCGCCAGCTTTCTTTATCCAGAATGCAGGCTGCCAGATGAATTCCCTGCAGACGGATACAGTGGCCGGTATCGTGAAACGTATGGGCTATACAGAAGTATCCAGAGAAGAAGATGCAGATGTTGTCATCTATAACACCTGCACAGTCCGGGAGAATGCAAACCTGAAGATTTACGGTCATCTTGGCCATCTGAAAAGTATTAAGAAAAAGAATCCTGAACTGAAGATTATATTGTTTGGCTGCATGATGCAGGAGCCGGAAGTAATTGAGAAGATCCACAAAGAATATTCTTTTGTTGATCTGGTTTTCGGTACCCATAACTTCCATAAGTTTCCGGAGCTTTTCTACAGAAGCTTAAATACGGAGGGACAGATCATTGATGTCTGGAAGGAATCTGATGAAATCGTGGAGGGTATGCCTTCTGACCGTAAATATTCCTTTAAAACGGGTGTCAATATTATGTTTGGCTGCAATAATTTCTGCAGTTACTGTATTGTACCATATGTAAGAGGAAGAGAGAAGAGTCGCGAACCGGAGGCGATCATAGAAGAGATCAAGGGTCTGGTGGCTGATGGTGTAACGGAAGTTATGCTTCTGGGACAGAACGTTAATTCCTATGGAAAGACACTGGAACATCCGGTTACTTTTGCACAGCTTCTGAAACAGGTGGAAGCAATTGAAGGATTAAAGAGAATCCGTTTCATGACTTCCCATCCGAAGGATCTGTCTGATGAACTGATCCGGACAATGGCAGAGAGCAAAAAAGTGTGCCATCACCTCCACCTTCCCATGCAGTCCGGAAGCAGCCGAATCTTAAAGATCATGAACCGCCGTTATGACAAAGAAAAGTATCTGGAACTTGTAGACAAGATCCGTAATGCCGTACCGGATATTTCCCTTACTACAGATATCATTGTAGGTTTTCCGGGAGAAACGGAAGAGGATTTCCAGGATACTCTGGACGTTGTGGAAAAATGCGATTTTGATTCTGCGTTTACCTTTATTTATTCCAAAAGAAGCGGCACACCTGCTGCCAAAATGGAGAATCAGGTACCTGAGGATGTAGTAAAAGACCGTTTTGACCGTCTTCTGGCTCTGGTTCAGGAAAAAGGCCGAAAGGCTTCTTCCCGTTTCGAGGGAACTGTTCAGGAGATCCTCGTAGAGGAGGAAAGCAGAGAAAAAGGTATCTTTACAGGAAGAACAGAATATAACCTTCTGGTCCATTTCCCGGGATGTCAGGATCTGATCGGTAAATATGTAAAAGTAAAACTGGATACCTGCAAGGGATTCTATTATTTCGGAAGCCTTGCAGAATAAAAACATTGAAAAATACTAACTGTTTACGAACAGTAATATAAAGGACTTCTACAGAAGCCCATATCAATTTGGATATAAAGGGTGGAAGATAAAAGTGAAACAAAATAAATACGAAATAGATATGTGTAACGGAACCATCATGGACAAGCTGATTTCCTTTTCACTGCCGCTGATGCTGTCCGGAATCCTGCAGCTGATGTTTAATGCTGTGGATATCATAGTGGTGGGAAGATTTAGCGGAAGTCAGGCACTTGCAGCCGTAGGCTCAACCACAGCACTGATCAATGTGTTTACCAATCTGTTTATTGGTATCTCACTTGGTGCGAATGTACTTGCTGCCCGGTTCTATGCGGCAGGAAAAGACCGTGAAATGTCAGATACCGTTCATACGGCTGTAACTCTTGCACTGGTAAGCGGTATCGTCATGGCATTTGTGGGACTGATTTTTTCCAGATGGGCTCTGGAACTGATGGGTACCCCGGATGATGTGATCGGACAGTCTGCACTGTATATGAAAATCTATTTTCTGGGTATGCCGTTTTTTATGCTTTATAATTATGGAGCTGCAATTTTGCGGGCTGTAGGAGATACGAAACGTCCACTGATCTTTCTGGTTATTTCCGGTATTGTAAATGCAGTACTGAATCTGATCCTCGTGATCATGTTTCATATGGATGTGGCGGGCGTAGCCATTGCTACTGTGATTTCCCAGTTAATTTCCTGCATTCTGGTACTCAGATGTCTGCGTACATCGAAAACCAGCTACCAGCTTCATTTTGGAAAATTAAGGATCAATACTGTTTATTTAAAACAGATTTTCCAGGTTGGGATTCCGGCCGGGATCCAGAGCACAGTCATGAATCTGTCAAATGCTCTGCTTCAGTCCTCGGTTAATTCCTTTGGATCGACCGCCATGGCAGGGTATACGGCGGCCAATAATATTTTCGGTTTTCTGTATGTGGCGGTGAACTCTGTCACACAGGCATGTATGAGCTTTACCAGTCAGAACTATGGTGTGCATAAATTTAAACGTATGGATAAGGTTCTGGTCGACTGTCTTATTATTTCCGTAGTTACCTCCTTTTCCCTTGGATGCGGTGCATATTTCTTCGGTTCTGAGATTCTTAAGATTTATACTGCCGATCCGGAAGTGATCCGCTGCGGACTGGAAATCCTGTCTTACACTACCGTACCTTATTTTCTCTGCGGGATTATGGATCTGTTTCCGGGTGCCCTGCGTGGAATGGGACATTCCGGCGTTCCAATGATCCTGTCAGTGATCGGAACAGTAGGAACCAGGATCGTATGGATATTTGGAATATTCCCGCATCACAGATCACTGGCTGTTCTGTTTATTTCCTATCCTGCATCCTGGATGCTGACGATCATTATGCAGGTCACCTGTTTTTATTTTGTCAGAAGAAAAGTGCATAGAGTATAGGTCTTTGAGCTTTCGCGAAAAATAATTGCCGGCAGAATATTACCGGCGGTTATTTTCTGTGAGAGCTCTTTTTTGTGTTACTGCTGCTTACTCTGTCCGCAGTAATCTTTGTTACTGTTCACACACCACTTGTTTCCGATATGAAAAAACAGTATTGACAAATACCCCATAAGGGTATATAGTGACTACTGTAAAGATACCCCGTAAGGGTATTTTGAAATCGTTATATGTTTCAGAAATTTATATAAAACAGAGCTTATTTATAAAAATGTACTCTCGGAGTCTTTATTGCACTTGCTTTTATGGCTGATTTTTCGCCAGATGCACCCGAATTTTATCAACGTACGCACCGCGTACGCCTCAAAAATTCGGGCACATCTGACAAAAAATCTTCTCATAAAATCAAGTACAAAAAGATTCCGAGAGTACATAAAAATCAGAAGGAGGATTTCCCATATGGCAGATACACAGGAGAAAAAAGTCTGTCCCTGTTGCCCAAAACACACAATGCGTTCTGAGGAGGAGAGAAAGAAGCTGATCAATCGTCTTAAACGTGTGGAAGGACAAATCCGAGGGATTATTGGTATGCTGGAGAATGATGCGTACTGTAACGATATCCTGATCCAGTCCGCAGCAGTCAACGCAGCAGTGAACGCATTTAACAAAGAACTGCTTGCCAGCCATATCCGCAACTGTGTGGCAAGAGATATCCGCGGGGGCAAGGATGAGACGATCGATGAACTGGTGGCTACTTTGCAGAAACTGATGAAGTGAAAGCTGTGTTCAGACTGTTATAGCATCAGAGTACAGCAGAACATAGATCCGGGAACTGCAAAGCAACAGAGCAGTAGATATCAGGTAAGGAACAACAAGTCGTAAGGAGGAATAGAAATGGAACAATACAATGTAACCGGAATGAGCTGTGCAGCCTGCAGCAGCAGAGTGGAGAAGGCCGTATCCAGGGTTCCGGGTGTGACATCCTGTTCGGTCAGTCTGCTGACCAACTCCATGGGAGTAGAGGGAACTGCCGGTGCAGGTGCGATCATCAAGGCAGTACAGGATGCAGGTTATGGAGCATCCTTAAAGGGGGCATCCGGAGAACAGATATCTGCTTCTGCGGCAGAGGAGGCACTGGAAGACCATGAAACACCGGCACTGAAACGAAGGCTGATCGCATCTGTAGGCTTTCTGCTTGTGCTGATGTATTTTTCCATGGGACATATGATGTGGGGCTGGCCTCTTCCGGCATGGTTTAATGATAATCATATTGCCATGGGACTGGTGCAGCTTCTTCTCGCCGGAATCATAATGGTCATTAACCAGAAATTTTTTATCAGTGGCTTTAAGAGTCTGTGGCATCGTGCACCAAATATGGATACCCTTGTGGCACTTGGTTCCATGGCATCCTTTTTGTGGAGTGTTTATGTACTTTTTGCAATGACAAGGGCACAGGTGGACGGAGATTCTGCAGCAGTTATGAATTACATGATGGAGTTCTATTTTGAATCTGCAGCCATGATCCTTACCCTGATCACAGTTGGAAAAATGCTAGAAGCCCGATCTAAGGGAAAGACAACGGATGCGCTGAAAGGTCTGATGAAGCTGGCACCTAAGACAGCAGTTGTTGTCCGGAACGGACAGGAGGCTACGGTGCCCATCGAACAGGTCCGAAAAGGTGATGTTTTTGTGGTACGTCCCGGTGAGAACATTCCGGTGGACGGAGTGGTCCTTGAGGGAAACAGTGCTGTCAATGAGGCGGCACTTACAGGGGAGAGTATTCCTGTTGACAAGAATCCGGGAGATGCAGTCTCTGCTGCAACCGTAAACCAGTCCGGATTTATCAGATGCGAAGCTACCCGGGTAGGCGAGGACACTACTCTTTCCCAGATTATTAAGATGGTCAGTGATGCGGCTGCAACAAAAGCACCTATTGCCAAAATCGCAGACAGGGTTTCCGGAGTTTTTGTTCCGACAGTTATCAGTATTGCGGTTGTCACCACCATTGTCTGGCTGCTGGCAGGAAAAGAGTTCGGATATGCACTTGCCAGAGGTATTTCTGTTCTGGTCATCAGTTGTCCCTGTGCCCTTGGGCTTGCCACACCGGTTGCCATTATGGTAGGAAACGGAATGGGGGCCAAAAACGGAATCCTGTTTAAAACAGCAGTATCCCTGGAGGAAGCAGGTAAGATCCAGATCGTTGCATTAGATAAGACAGGAACTATCACAAAGGGTGAACCGCAGGTGACAGATATGGTTCCTGCAAAGGGAATCTCAGAGGAAGAGCTTTTAGGCTATGCCTATGCACTTGAGAAGAAGAGTGAACATCCTCTTGCAAAAGCCATTATTGCCAGAGCAGAAGAGAAAAAGATTGTTTTGCAGAAGGTTTCTGATTTTCAGGCTCTTCCTGGAAACGGTCTTCGTGCAGCATTAAACAGTGAAGTGCTTACAGGCGGAAATATGAAATTTATCAGCAATGAAACCTCTGTATCACCGGAACTGATGAAGCAGGCAGAAAAACTTGCAGGAGAAGGAAAAACACCACTTCTTTTTGCAAAAGGCGGGAAGCTTCTCGGCATGATCGCAGTGGCAGATGTTATAAAAGAGGACAGTCCTCAGGCAATAAAAGAACTGCAGAACATGGGAATCCGGGTAGTAATGCTTACCGGTGATAATGAACGCACAGCAAAAGCGATCGGAGCACAGGCAGGAGTGGACGATGTAATTGCAGGTGTTCTTCCGGATGGCAAGGAAAGTGTGATCCGTTCTCTGAAGGAACAGGGAAAGGTTGCCATGGTAGGAGACGGAATCAATGATGCCCCTGCACTTACCAGGGCAGACATCGGTATTGCAATCGGTGCAGGAACAGATGTTGCCATTGATGCCGCAGATGTGGTATTAATGAAGAGCCGGCTCAGTGATGTACCTGCTGCCATACGTTTAAGCCGGGCAACATTGAGAAATATCCATGAGAATCTTTTCTGGGCATTCTTCTACAATGTGATCGGTATTCCACTGGCAGCCGGTGTATGGATTCCGATTTTCGGATGGACACTGAACCCCATGTTTGGTGCAGCTGCCATGAGCCTTTCCAGTTTCTGTGTGGTAACCAATGCACTGAGACTGAATCTCTTTAAGGTACATGATGCTTCCAGAGACAAAAAAATAAAACAGAATGTGGAAGAAATCCATTATATTTCAGCTAATGCAGAAATGAAAAACGTAACAGAAAACAAAAGTCTAAAGGCAGAGAATCCAGACTTTTGCAACAGTGAAATTCATGATCCAAAAGATCAGGAAAATATAAAAGAAAACAAGGAGAACAAAGAAATGACAACAATCACAGTAAACGTAACAGGAATGATGTGTGGACATTGTGAAGCACATGTGACAAAGGCAGTAAAAGAGGCATTTGGAGTGGAAGATGTAGTTTCCTCCCATGAAAAAGGAACCACAGTGATCCATGCTCCGGAGAAACTGGACGAGGATAAGATCCGCGAAGTGATCAAAGAAGCCGGCTATGAAGTAACTGGTATCACACAGGAATAAAAAACAAAAAGGGGATTTTATGGAAAACCAGAACCAGACACCACATAAAAGACGTGTCCGTTATAAAGGAAAATATCCGAAGAAATTCGAAGAGAAATACAAGGAATTACAGCCTGAGAAATATAAAGATACCATTGAACACGTGATTCAGAAAGGAAATACCCCGGCGGGAATGCATATCTCCATTATGGTTAAGGAAATCCTTGATTTTCTTAATATCCAGCCGGGCGAAACCGGATTTGATGCTACATTGGGCTATGGCGGCCATACGAAAGCGATGCTTCAGTGTCTGAATGGCAAGGGCCATATTTATGCAACAGATGTAGACCCTGAGGAATCCGCCAAAACAAAGAAACGTCTGGCAGAGCAGGGATTCGGGGAAGAACTGCTGACAGTAAAGCTTCAGAACTTCTGCACCATTGATGAGATTGCCAAAGAGGTTGGAGGATTTGACTTTATTCTGGCAGATCTCGGTGTTTCATCCATGCAGATTGATAACCCCAAAAGAGGTTTCTCATTTAAAACAGACGGACCTCTGGATCTGCGCCTGAATCAGGAAACCGGCATCAGTGCAGCCCGGCGTCTGGATACCATTTCCAGAGAAGAGCTTGCGGGAATGCTTTATGAAAACTCCGATGAACCATACTGTGAGGAACTCGCCAAAGCCATTACCGATGAGATCCGCAGGGGAAATCATATTGATACTACCACAAAACTGCGTCAGGTAATCGAAAAAACTCTTGATTTCCTTCCTGAAAAGGAAAAGAAAGAGACAATTAAGAAGACCTGCCAGCGAACATTCCAGGCATTACGTATTGATGTCAACCATGAGTTCGAAGTACTGTATGAATTTATGGAGAAGCTTCCGGATGCTTTGCGTCCGGGCGGACGTGTGGCAATCCTTACCTTTCATTCCGGTGAAGACAAGCTGGTAAAGAAAGCGCTTAAATCAGGATACAAGGAGGGAATCTACTCAGACTATGCAAAAGATGTGATCCGCCCCTCAGCCAAAGAGTGCACACAGAACCCAAGAGCTCGTTCCACAAAGATGCGCTGGGCTATAAAGGCTGAATAAAAAATCTTTTATAAACGGCCTGCTGTATTGCAACTTTTTTATTCATGCTAAAACCGTAGCTGTTAAGTTTATAACAGGAATATTGAACAGTTGATAGTTATATCAAAAATAGATATACATTATACAAGAAAAAAATCACTTATTTGAGATTTTTTTCAATAATCAATCATTGGCGGAACTTTTTTCTGCCAGTCACAGAAAATCTGTCAAAATAATATTGATGAAGTCTGTCAATCAGTGCTTTTTCGTTGTATAATGCCTTTGTCGTACAGAGTCACTTTCCTTTGTAATTTTTTCTAAAACTCATTATACATCGGAAAGTCCTGTACGATATTATTTTATGAAAAAATTGTAAAATAGCGGTCGATAAAACGAAAGCAACATTTTCAGGGCTGGATTGAACTGATGGAAGAGATTACCCGCTGACAGCACCCCGGTATCTGTAAGATTACAGAAGCACAGAGGTCATAGCTGATGCTCTCCATTTTTGGTTAATTTTTCAGATTTTTTATTTTTATATCTCCCGATTGTCAACAATGGAATAATAAATGTAACAGTGGCAAAGTATCCCATATATCGATAGCCATAATTTATAACGTTATCAAGACCAACTAAAGAGAATATAGTTGATAATGCTAATGCAAAAAAGGCTACGATCAAACAACGTTGAGTTTTATTTTTTATTCTGTTCTTTAAAAATAATACATCTTCAAAACGACTTACAAATTATGCTTGTTCTTTGGAATAATACATCTCCGATGAACAGAATGGAAATTGTAGCAGCAGGTGAAGGCGATGAAGAATCCAGAGTCCTTTACAATAACAGAGACGGAACCTGGATCGATGAGAACGGAAATCTTTATGAAGAGTAAATGAAAAGAAACGTTTTCCGTAAGCAAATAAGGGAATGGAAAACATTTCTTTTTTTATAAAATGTTATATGAGATATAAAAGCTATTTTGAAATATAAGTATTTGATAAAAAAGACATTTTTATTTTACAACAAACAGACATTTTTATGATAAAATATCGGTAAAAATAATTTTGGACTGTAACAAAAGTCGTTGCAGTGTCTAAACTACATCAAATGGATACGGAGGAAAAAATGTGCGGGATTTGTGGATTTACAGGTTACAGACAGGATCAGAAGACAGTAATTGAAAGGATGATGAAAGCCATTGAACATAGAGGCCCGGATAGTGAAGGCTCTTTTTGCAGGGAGAAGATTACGCTGGGCTTTCGAAGACTTAGTATTATTGATTTAGAAGATGGGCAGCAGCCTATGGAAAGTGCGGACGGAAACCTGCATATTGTTTTTAATGGGGAAATCTATGATTATAAGGAACTGCGGGCAGAACTTGAGGCTTCCGGCATTTCTTTCTGTACCCATTCTGACACGGAAGTTCTGGTAAATACCATTCAACAGTATGGGGAGAAGGCACTGGATAAGCTCAGGGGAATGTTTGGGTTTGCAGTATGGAATGAAAAAGAGCAGACTTTGATGCTTGCAAGGGATTTCTTTGGAATTAAGCCTGTGTACTATGCCGAAATAGATGGACACTTTGTATTTGCTTCTGAAATTAAGAGTATTCTTGTATTTCCAGGCTATGAAAGAAAAGTAAATCAGAAGGCCCTGGAGCAGTATTTGTCATTTCAATATTCTCCTCTGGAAGAGACCTTCTTTAAGGGAATTTATAAACTGATGCCTGGACATATGCTTTTATATAAAAACGGAAGCTATGAAATAAAGACTTATTTCAAACCAAAGCTTACACCAGGTCAGTGGGACCATAAGACGAATATGGCGCAGCTGCGGAGCCAGCTTTCCGAGATTTTAAAGGATTCAGTGAAGCATCATATGTTAAGTGATGTGGAAGTCGGCGCATTTTTATCAGGTGGAGTGGATTCCGGTTATCTGGCATCTTCCTCCGGTGCAGATCAGGCATTTACAGTGGGGTTTGATGAGGGAGACCGATATAGTGAAGTAAACAAAGCTGCCAAAGTGGCAGAAAAAGTAGGTTTGAAACACCATGTAAAAATCATATCCAAGCAGGAATTCTGGGATGCCCTTCCAGATGTGATGTATCATATGGATGAACCACTTGGGGATGCCTCTGCAGTTGCACTTTATTTTCTTTCCAAAGAGGCTGCCGGACATGTTAAGGTAGTCCTTTCCGGGGAAGGCGCAGATGAACTTTTCGGTGGATACAATATTTACAGAGAACCTGAAGCATTAAAGAAAGTTGCCTGGATTCCGTTCGTGCTCAGACGCGCTGTCAGAAAACTGGCTGCAAAGCTGCCAGACGTGAAAGGACGGGATTTCCTTATCCGCGCAGGAATGAAAGTAGAAGAACGCTTCATCGGAAATGCATATATTTACTGTGAAAAAGAGAAAGAACAGATTTTGAAAAATAAAGTAACAGGACCTTCCACGCAGGAATATTTAAGTCAATTTTATGAAGAGCTTGAGTCAGAAAACAGAGACTCACTTCAAGACATGGAAAAAATGCAGTCTGTAGATCTGAACTACTGGCTTCCTGGCGATATTTTGCAGAAAGCAGATAAAATGAGCATGGCACATTCCCTGGAAGTCAGGGTACCATTTCTGGATAAAGAAATTTTTAACTTTGCAGCAAAGCTTCCGAAAGAAGCCAAGATTGCAGCAGGTACAACCAAATATATTTTCCGCAAAGCTGTTTCAGAATTTCTTCCACAGGAAACCAATGAACGGAAGAAACTTGGTTTTCCCATTCCAATCCGTGTGTGGCTGCGGCAGAATGACTGGTATCAGATGGTAACAGATTTATTTACCTCGAAAGAAGCAGAAGAATTTTTCCATACAGAGAAACTGCTCCAGCTCCTGAACGACCATAAAGATAAAAAAGCAGATAACAGCCGTAAAATCTGGACAGTTTTAACATTCCTTATCTGGTACGATAGATTTTTTACTACATGTTCGAAGTGAGAGAGTTGGTTATGAGACGGTAATAATACCTAAATGGATATTCACAAAGAAAAAATAGAAGATAGGTATTAAGCTTTCGTATAGGAAGCTGCATGTCAATCCATGGTTTATGAAGAGCAGACTTCATCATAACTATTTGAATAATTTATCGAAAGAAGGAAAAAATCAAATTATACCACTACCGTTCAATAAGCAGTGCATTATTAGAAATTGAAAATGGCACTTTTCATTTTGCATCGAAAGAAGAGTTAAATGATCCGTTGGAAGGGTTTGTACGTGTTTTCTGGGAGGGATTGTTCAGACATTATATATATAGCGTAGCGCGTGCACTGGAACTCTATATTCTGAAAGCCGATGATGAAGCGTTATATCATGGTACTTTGGTTGCAGATGTTCATTGCTGTAAAAATAACTTTTTTGAGAAAATTTTATTGAAATTAGGAGAAGAGTTCATAACGGATACAGATGTACAAAATCTGGCAGGAGTTTATGGTGACAATTGTTTGAAAGTATCAGAAAAGGAACTTCAATATATTCTTTTTTATATTCATAATAATGCACTAATTAGGTGTCTGGAAGAATTTAAGAAAAATAAATTTGTACCTGCAGAGGAAGCTGAGAAACAGATTAAACTTCTTAATTTTTCACTTTCTGTGGAAAAATTAGTAGATGCAATAAAGAAAGTCTTTTCTAATGAAAAAATGCGTGTCCAGACAATTGAATCTATGGAAGAAATATTCGAGGAAATGAAGGAATTCTCCTATATAATGAAAGGTGCAGAAAACGACATATTTCTTCATGGTAAAGGCTCTGAAGAACAAATATATAATAATGATGGCAATTCAGTAGTTCAACAGCATAGAAAGTGGTTAATTGTTATGGCTGATTTTCCAAAAGTGTTTGTGGCTCAGTTGAGGGATATGATATACCCCAAAAGCTATGTTGTTTGTTTTTCTAAAAAAAATGATAATTCTGCTATGTGGGGAAACTATGCAGATTGTCATAAGGGTGTATGTCTGATTTATGATACAGGTGACGAGGCAAAACTTAAGGTAGGAGGGCGACATATTCCTCTTGATGTAAGAGCAATTTCTTATGGTGGAGAGTCCATTGAATGTAATTTTTTCCAGACATTAGGACGATTGACTATGGTTCAAATAAGAGAATGGTTACTTGGAGTAGACGGCGTCAGTTCCTGTTATGAAGCATTTTCTGATGTAGAGGAATGGAGAAAACGTTACTGGAAGATCTATGATGCGAAAACCTATCGCAAGACAAAAAACTGGGAACATGAAAAGGAATTTAGGGTAGCTGTGTCAAATACATTTGGTGAATTTGATGTTCCTCAAAAGCAGAATATGTCATTTGATTGGAACCTTTTGAAAGGTGTTATCTTTGGAATCAGAACCAGTGAATATGATAAAAAACAGATTCTGGCTAAGCTGATAAAGCATAAGGACGAATTATCAGATTTTACTTTTTATCAAGCTGAATATAGTGCTGAAGAGCAGAAAATTAAGATTCGAAAAAAGAAATTTTGGAGACTGATAAATTATAAAGGAAAAGTCGATGGCACAGAAAAAGTTTAAGGTAATTTGATATGGAAAGTATGTAACGCTCTGGCTTTATGGCTGGGGCGTTATTTTGCTGGAAAAAAGCAGATTCTGAGGATATAATATAATCATGTTGATTTTGATTCAAGATGAAAAGAATTGCTTTTAATTTTATATGAAGGGAAGGGCAGTGAAATGTATTATGAGAAAGAAACAGCTGAGAAGCCAGAAAAATGGCCAGCGAATGCGCGTGAACAGATTTTAGATACATTATGTGAATGTGTGGAAAAGTTTGAGAAAAATCCTTCTTATAAGACAAGAGAAGTATATTTTTCTTTGATATAAAGGCATCCAGCATATAGTAATGCAATTTGTGCATTATGATTTTCATCACTTATTTTGCAATATGAATCAATTAATTCTGTGAGGTAAGAAAATGCCTTATTATTTTTATAATGCAAATTACGCTCAAACGGAATGCCAGTTCCGCTACTGCGGAACGGCTATTCCA
>NZ_JAJDMJ010000069.1:0-15208 GCF_020593585.1 Blautia sp. DFI.6.71 | reverse complement strand
ATTCATTCCAGATTGCCTGCGGCAATGGAATTTTGGCTTGTATGTCTCGGGATTTGGGCATATTCATGCCAAAACACCTCGCGGGATAGTGGTGTGTGAACAGTAACATCGCAAACAATTGTTATTGTCCTGCTGTCCTCTAATATTATCCCTTAATGCCACCGGTAACACCACCGATGATCTTCTCAGACAGGAAAATATACAGAATAAATGTCGGCAGGAATACAATGATCACTGCTGCAAACATTCCGGCCCAGTCACCTGTATATTTCATGGAGTTGATCATTCCATAAAGTCCGGGTGCAACAGGTTTCAGCTTATCCGAGCTTGCGAAGATCAGTGACAGGAAATACTCGTTCCAGATATTAATAAAGTTAAAGATTGTTACTGTTACGATTCCTGACTGTGCCATGGGAAACATGATTTTCCAGAAAGTACGCATGGGAGGGCATCCGTCGATTGCTGCCGCTTCCTCATAGGTCCTGGAAATATTGCTGAAGAATGTAAGCAGGAAAATGGTCGTATAAGGTACATTAATTCCTACATACAATATGATCAGTACAGTTCTTCCTGCAGCCACATTATTCAGGATTCCCATACCGGAAATAATGCTGAAAAGGGGAAGAACAACCATGATTGCCGGAACACCCATGGCAGATACGAAGCTGGTCTGGATAAATTTGTTTGCAATAAAATCAAATCTGGACAGTACATAAGCTGCAGGTGCACACACCAGAATCAGTATTGTGCAGGAAATTACTGAATAGATCAGAGAGTTTCCGAAGAAGCCTGCAACTCCGGCCCCGTTCCATGCTTTTGCATAATTTTCAAAATGTAATCCGGACTCAAACTTCAGGGCTTTTCCCTGGAAGATTTCTGCTGTTGTTGAAAAACTTGCCCCGAATACCCATCCCAGAAGCGCAATGGTAAAGATTACCCAGAGCAGCAGGATGATGTATCCCGGCAGGAGTTTGACTTCTTTTTTCAGATTAAAGGGTCTGCGTGCCTCTTTTTCTTTTGCCATTTCTCATCCCTCCTTAGAATTCCAGATCATCATCTTTGATCACTCTGTTACAGATTGTAAATACAATGACTACGCAGACACTGAGCAGTACACCGATGGCAGCTCCCAGACCTGCATTTCGTTCTGTAACTGTATTGCCGCCGCCAAAAATCTGCATATACATATAAACATAAGGGGTAATTGTCTGTGTGTCTGCAGTTACTGTGGAGAAAAGCTGTGACCATACAAAAAAGCCTACACTGCTTACAGACCACATGGTAATGTTTGTCTTAAATACTCCCTTTAACAATGGAAGTGTCATGTAACGGAACTGTGCCGGTTTGGTCGCTCCATCAATGGTTGCCGCCTCATAATATTCAGGGCTGATACGCTCAATACCGCTGAGCCAGATTAACATATGGTATCCAACCATTCCAAAACAATATGCAAACAACAGTGCCCAGAATTTGTGGTCATTATCTAGGAACTGGATCTTTGCCAGATTATCCAGATGCAGTGCTGTAAAAAGATCTTTCAGCAAGCCATATCTTGGACTGTATACATACTGCAGCCACATAGTAGCAAGCGCTACTGCACTGACAATATTTGGCATATAAATGATCGCGCGGAAAAATTTCTTTCCTCTGATTCCACTGGTAAGAATAACTGCAAATAAAAGAGACAGGCTCATTACCACCAGACCGCCGATCAGCCAGATACGAAACAGGTTAAAAAATGAAGTCTTAAATAAGCTGGTACTCATCAGCTTTGTATAGTTGCCAAATCCTACAAATTTCCATAAATCCATGGAATCTGTAACTCCGTCGATCTTGAAAAAGCTCATGATCACTGTTCTGATGATCGGATACAGAAAGATTCCCAGAAACAGCAGAACTGCCGGAGTCAGAAATACAACGATCATCGTTTTATTCTTCTTCAAATAAATACCTCCTCTGTAAGTAATACCACATCTACGGATTGCTACGCTTCGCTCCCGCAAACCTCCAGCCATTCGGAATCCGCTGATTTACTTCGTAAATCGCTACTTCCTCATGTCTGGCGGTTTCCAAGTCTAAAAGTCTTATCGTGCAAGCACGAACGACTTTTTGCCTTTGAAACCTGGTTATTCAAAAAGACAGATGGCGGCAGCGTAGATACGATGCCACCATCTCTATAAATTCTTTATTTATTTCGCTGCGTCCTGCATAGTGGAAACAAATTCATCTGCTGTAATGGAACCTGACATTAATTTGATGAAGTTTTCTTTGATAACCGGAGTCATATCTACGTTAGATTCTACACCGCATGCCCATGTGAAACGGTTTGTGCTCTGCTCAATAACAGGTTTTGCACACTCAACCATTGCCGGCCATTCTGTGTTTGTTGTATCAGCCGGGATACCTACAGTTTCATCTGCAAGTTTCTGGTCGTATTCACCTTTTGTAAGGAATGTGATCAGATCAAATGCTTCTTTTGCAAGTTTTGTATCTTTGTTAATACCAAATACCTGTGCGCCGAAGTTGTTTGTTTCGATTCCGTTTGCTCCGTCTGTAAGTGCCGGATATGCGAAGCATCCCCAGTGGAAATCAGGGCCTGCCATCTCTTTTACTTCGTTTGGTAACCAGGAGCCATTCAGATACATTGCAGCTGTTCCAAGTGCAAGCTCTGTGTTCTGACCTGCAGGCCATACGTTGGAACCAACCATCTCTGAATAATATCCGTTAGATGCAAGTTCTTCGATATCCTGTGCCATCTGAAGAACTGCAGGATCATCCCATTCACCTTCAGTTACGATCTCTTTTACTTTATCTTCGCCAACCAGTCTTGCAAGATGATATCCGATCACACATGTTGCATAGGCATCATCCATAGTCATTGGTGTGATTCCTGCATCTTTTAATTTCTGGCATACATCTTTGAATTCATCCCATGTCTTCGGTTCTTCTGTGATTCCTGCCTGCTCAAACAGATCTTTGTTATAGAAGAAAGCAAATACGTTTGGCTGATATGGAATTGTTTTTAATGTACCGCCGCCGGCATCACGGCATGCTGCCATCAGACCTGCATTTGCAGTTGCTTCATAGTCATTCTCTTTCGCAAGGTCTTCCAGATCCAGAAGATATTTACCGTACATTCCGTTTACACGGTCGATATCTTCGTCAAAAATATCAATCTGTGTGCCGCCGTCCAGTGCAGGCTGAAGTGCTTCACGGTTTCCGGTACGTCCCTTAAACTGAAGGTCTACCTTAACTCCTGTCTGTTCTGTATAAGCGTCAACTGCTTCCTGAATCACCTGTCCCTGTGGCTCTGTAGCTTCCCACATTGACCAGTAAACTAATGTATCATCTGCTGCCTGAACAGTGAAAGCCGGTGCTGCAAGTGAACCAACCATAACCGCACATAATGTTGCACTAAGCATCTTTTTCTTCATACCCATAACCTTTTTTCCTCCTTGGTCAGTTTTGACATTTTGTCTTCTTTTTTCTCTCTTTTCTCTCTTTTCGCTCTTTTGTTGAATTTCAACAATTATTTCTTTTGGTAGTTCTTATTTTATCATTTTTGCACAAATAGTATTTGCACAAACGTCCATTTCTTTTGTACAAAAATTCATTTTTAACTGGTTTTTCATCTGTTTTTGTTGTATACTTGTACACAACAACCATATTGCAGTTTTCGGACGGGCTGAGGGAGGTGACAGTAATGGCTTTTGAGAGTATGTATCTGGAAGAAGATATTCATATTGACCGGATTTATACAATCCACTATTTTGAATACAAAAGTGATTTTCACTTTGCAGGAGAACGCCATAATTTCTGGGAATTTCAATGTGTAGATAAGGGAAAGGCAGAAATAGAGACAGATAACGGTATCTACCATCTGACAAGCGGACAGCTCATCTTTCACAGACCAAATGAATTTCATAATCTTATTGCCATAGGAAATACCGCACCTAATATTGTGGTAGTTTCTTTTGAATGCAATTCTCCATGTATGAAATTTTTCGAGAAAAAATTGCTGAAACTTTCTGATCCTGAGAGAAATCTCATGGGAATGCTGATTGCCGAGGCACGCCGCTGTATCAAAACCCCTCTGGATGACCCTTATACAGAAAAGATGGAAAAGAAAGAAGATTTTCTGTTTGGTTCTCAGCAGCTTATCCGTATTTACCTTGAGCAGATGCTGATCTACATGATTCGGAGAAATTCTTCTCCTCCTATGACTGTACCAGTCAGCCAATTTGTAAATCTGAAAAATAATTCCGCTGTCTATAAGCGTGTCATTGCTTATATGGAAGACCACATCCGGGAAAATATTACACTCTGCGATCTGTGCCATGACAATATGATCGGACGCTCCCAGCTTCAGAAAATATTTCAGGAACAGCATCAGTGCGGCGCTATGGATTTCTTTTCCCGGTTAAAGATCGCCTATGCCAGACAGCTGATCCGCGAGAACCAGATGAACTTCACACAGATTTCGGAATTTCTGGGATACTCTTCCATCCATTACTTTTCCAGACAGTTTAAAAAAATTTCCGGAATGACACCCACAGAATATATTACATCAATAAAGGCGCTCTCAGAACGAGAGCGCCAGTAATACCAGACCAATATTTTCATAATGTTGAACAGCCTTTTTCTTATTTCATATTGCTGAGATTCTCTATAAATTCATCCGATGTTTCTTCTAATCTTGTAAGCTTCAGAAGTTCGCTTTGTATCTGTTCTTTATAATCCGGATCTGCCTCCAGACCTGCAGCCCACATGTACGGCTTTGACATCTCTTTCATATACGGTACTGCATCTGCCAGCACTTCCGGCCATTGTGTATTGTCCGTATCTGCCGGGATGGAATTAACCGCATCTGTCATTTTCATATCTGTTTCCCCGGTACAGATGGAATATGCAAAGTCAAAAGCTTCCTGCTTCATCTGCGAATCCTTTGTGACTCCAAATCCCTGAGCTCCCACCATAACACCTTCTGTGCCGTCTGTTCCGGCCTTTACTGCAGGCCATGGAAAAAATCCCCAGGAATCATCAGATTCTGTAGCTTCTGTCACTTCATTCGGAACCCAGGAGCCTTGCAGCACCATGACTGCCTCGCCATCTCCCACTTCATCCTGACCTTCCGGATGCTGTGCCGGTGCACTCTGACTCATATATCCCGCAAAAAACAAAATTCTGATATCATCTGCCGCCTCTTTTGCCTGTGGAATCTGTGACCAGGTACAGTTACGGATCAGCTGCTGCACTTTCTCCTGTCCAAGATATCTGGCAAGCTGATATCCATACAGAAGATTCACATACTCTTCATCGCAGGTCATGGCACTAAGGCCACTGTCACTGTTTTTAATCTTACGGCATACTCTGATTAGTTTCTCCCAGGTATCCGGGATATCCTGTTCTGTAAGTCCAGCCTCTTCCCATAAATCCTTATTATACCAGACGCCTGTGATATAAGGCTGATACGGCATTGCAAGAAGTTCTCCATTTCCCCAGTTCTTCACCTGTTCCAACAGTACCGGCATAATATGCTTCTCATAATCCACAGTATCTGCCATTCCTTTTAATTCTGCCAGATAATCCCTGTGTTCCTGAGCCATCCTCTGATAATCATCATCAAAAAGGTCAATCTGTTCTCCGGCATCCAGGGCAGGTTCTATCAGAGACCGGATTCCTCTGCCCTTCCACTGAATCTCTACAGAAATACCTGTTGCTTCTTCATAAGCATCTGCTGCTTCTCTGATCACATCTGCCTGTGGTTCATCTTCTTCCCACATGGACCAGTATACAATACTCTGTTCCGGAATTTCTGTGATTTCATCTGATGCTGATACAGTAACCGCTCCTGTTGCGAACAGCATTGACAAACAGCTCATACCCGCTGCAATGCTTCTCCATTTTTCCATACTGAAAATACCCTCCATTGTACCTGCTTTTACATGGATAACTGTCTGATTTTATTTTCTCCAATAATCACTTGTCTGTCAATCCCCAAAATTTATACATTTCTAACAACCATGTCGGATACTGTCCACTCTCTTTTCAACACTAAACAAAATCATCCTCTTCACTACACCGAATAACTGCTTCACAGGAGCTTTACTTAGTCTGATCAAACAGGATTTCCATCTTCGTTCCCTTACCCGGCTCACTGTCCAGAAGAATCTTCGCATGATGCAAAACTGCGCCATGTTTTACAATAGAAAGCCCCAGGCCTGTACCTCCGGTTTCACGTGAATGGCTCTTGTCCACTCTGTAAAAACGCTCGAAGATTCTCTGCTGTTCGCTTTCCGGAATACCTATTCCGTTATCTTCCACACGAAAATACGGTTTCCCATTGAGTTTTCCCACAAAAACCTTTACATCTCCACCATCCGGGGTATAGCGGATAGCATTATCTGTAATATTGTAGAACATTTCATATAATACATGGCGTACTCCCTGCATCTGTGCAGGTCCGCCTGTATATTCCAGATTAATCTTTTTCTTTGCTGCCCTGTTCTGCAGATTGTTGATCACATCTTCCCCAAGCTCTCCGATGTCAACCTGTTCAAACATAGTTTCTCCGTTCTTCTCATCCAGTCTGGAAAGCTGAATGATATCTGCAACCAGATTTGATAAACGCTCGGACTCATGAAAAATCCTGCCGGAAAAATCCTGCATCTTGTCCGGCGGTACCATTCCATTCATCATAAGCTCCGCATATCCGGAGATTGACATAAGAGGAGTTTTCAATTCATGGGAAACATTTGCCGTAAACTCTTTTCTTGCACTCTCTGCATTCTTAAGATCTTCCAGCTGTTTCTGAATCTGTCTGTTCTGCTGATCCAGACGAAAAAGCAATGGCCTTAATTCTTCGTAGCATACATGCTCCAGAGGATGTTCCAGATCAATCCGGTTGATAGGCTCTATCAGCTTTCTGGTCTGTTTCTGCACAAGAAAAAGTTCAATTACAAGGATCACGCATACCAGTCCGCCAAGCAGAAGAAAGCTGGTTAACATTGTTACCAGAAGACTATCTGTAGTCCTGGCTACTCGCAGAACCTGATCATCCTTTAATTTTACAGCATAGTAAAACGTCTGTTTTGATAAGGTGTCTGAATAGCGGACCATCTCACCGGATCCCTGCTTCTCAGCTTCAATAAATTCCGGTCTGTTACTGTGATTTTCCATTTCTTCCGGATTCTCAATACTGTCAAACAACACCTGACCATCTTTTCCCAGAAGAGTGATCCTGCTGCTGGTGGCGTCTCCGACCCTGTCTGAGAGAAAAACGTCTCCGTCTTCTTCCAGACCTGTTTTAATATATGCGGCTTCATCTCTGACACCCTGTTTCATATAAATATCATATCTGTTATACATGACAGTTCCTGCTGCCAGGAATGTAAGTATTACGGATAAAATGATAAGTAAACTGGTGTGACTGAATATTTTATGCTTCATTTTTCCACTCCTGTTTTCGTCGGTTTTATCTGTTATGCGCCGATCCTGTATCCTACACCCCGGACCGTTTCGATCAGATTTCCTGCCTCTCCAAGTTTCTGACGCAGGGTTCTCACATGGACATCCACAGTTCTGGTTTCACCGTCAAAGTCATATCCCCATACATGGCAGAGGATCTGATTTCTTGTCATAACAAGTCCTTTATTCTCCAGCAGATACTGAAGAAGTTCAAATTCTTTTCGGGTAAGATCGACCTTTTCTTCCCGGTAATGCACCTCATGACGTCCTACATTCAGATAAAGCTCGTCGTAATGCAGTTCCTTGTCTTCATTCTGACGGGCACTTCGTCTGAGAACTGCTTTTACTCTGGCAACAAATTCCATCATACCGAAAGGCTTGGTAATGTAATCATCCGCTCCGCCTTCCAGACCTTTTACTTTGTCAAATTCCGCTTCTTTTGCAGTAACCATAATTACCGGCACATCCTTTACAGATGGCATACTTTTCAGCTGTTCCAGAATGGTATAGCCATCAGCTCCCGGAAGCATGATATCCAGCAGGATCAGCTCCGGTATCTCTTCTTTCAGCGCTTTCATCAGTTCATTGCCATTGCCAAACCCCCTGGCTTTAAATCCTGTTGTTTCCAGTGTATAAATAAGAAGCTCCCTGATATTCCGCTCATCTTCTACACAATAGATCATTCTGCTTTGCCTCCCCTTTATTTATCACCTGCTTTGTCGTCACAAGTGTATTTCTTTTTTCAGTATACTTATTTTTTTATCCCTGTACAAGTAAATATCCGGCATCTGCTTCATTTCTTTAAAGCAAAAATCCGGCCATTTTCTCTGAAATATCTCTCTCAGATACTTCAGAGTGCCCGGATTTCCTGATCATGCGGATAGCATCATCCGTTACTGTTCACTTCGTTCTCAGTAACGTTGCCAAAATTCATTCCAAATTGCCTGCGGCAATGGAATTTTGTCATCTACCTGTTTATTTTTATGAAAGCTGATATTTGATTCGTGCGTCTTCCAGTTCATGATAAAATGTTTCGTCCGGATGGCTCTTGACGATATTCAGATGACTGTGAGTATCATACAGATCTTCATTCACCTGCGTCACACAGACTCCAATATTGGAACAATGGTCTGCCACACGTTCCAGACAGGTTGTAATGTCCGAAAGGATAAATCCCATCTCTATTGTACATTCACCGTTTCTCAGTCTCTGTACATGACGACGTTTTACTTCTTTGGAAAGTTCATCAATCACTTCTTCCAGTGGTTCAATTTTCTCCGCAAGCTTCATATCCTGTTTGTCAAAAACTTCATATGCCGTATTTACGATATCTTCTACTGCCTGTCCCAGCACTTCCAGATCTTTCTTTGCATTTTCGGAAAATTTCAGTCCTTTTTCATAAAGCTCCTGTGCTGATTCCATAATATTTACAGCATGGTCGGAAATACGTTCAAAATCCCCGATACAGTGAAGCATAATGGAAAGGCTGTGACTGTCTGCTTCTGAGATATCTTTGTGGCTCAGCTTCACCAGATAAGTTCCCAGTTCATCTTCATAGCGGTCAACCTTGGATTCCATGTTTTCCACACGTTCTACGCCTTCTTCACTGTATTTATCCACCAGACTCAGTGCTGTAAACAGTGCATTGTGGGATTCTTCTGCCATTTTTCTTGCTGCATTGCGGCTCTGCTCTACTGCAAATGCCGGTTTCTCCAGGAAACGAGGCTCCAGGATCATAAACTCTCTGTCCTCTGCTGAAACAACAACATCCTCTTTTTTGTCCCGGATTGTAAGACAGGCAAGTTTCTCCAGTCCCTTTGCAAAAGGAAGGAGAATGATCGTTGCAGTAACATTAAATACACTGTGGATAACAGCAATTCCTGCCGGTGTTGCTGCCTGATGGAAGAAAGAAAATCCAACAACTGCATTTATAAGATAGAATACAGTCATAAAGATAACCGTACCGATCAGGTTGAAATACAGATGTACTGCTGCTGCACGTTTTGCATTCTTCTTGGCTCCGATTGCAGAAAGGATTGCAGTAATACAGGTTCCGATGTTCTGTCCCATAATGATCGGGATTGCTGCACTGAACGGTACTGCACCTGTAAGACACAGGGCCTGCAGGATACCTACGGATGCAGAAGATGACTGGATCACTGCAGTAAGAAGTGCACCTGCTATAACACCTAACAACGGATTTGAGAATTTAAGTAACAGGTTTGTAAATTCCGGCACTTCTGCAAGGGGTTTTACAGCAGAACTCATCATATCCATACCGTACATCAGGATTGCAAAACCAATAAAAATACTTCCGATATCTTTCTTCTTTGAATCATTGATAAACAAAATAAAAATCACACCAATGATCGCAAGCACAGGGGAAAATGATGTTGGTTTAAACATCTGAATGATAAAATTATCACTCTGTATTCCTGTCAGGCTTAAGATCCAGGAGGTGATCGTAGTACCGATATTGGCACCCATGATCACTCCTACTGCCTGTGATAATTTCATGATCCCTGAATTTACAAAACCTACTACCATAACAGTCGTAGCTGAAGATGACTGGATCACTGCTGTTACTCCTGCTCCCAAAAGCACTGCTTTTATCGGATTTGAAGTAAGATTTTCAAGAATCTTCTCCAGCTTTCCGCCGGAAACCTTCGCAAGGCCATCTCCCATTGCATTCATACCATACAAAAATAATGCAAGGCCTCCGATCAATGTTAATATACTGAATAAATCCATGATTATTCTCCTTTTCCCTTTTCATAAGTATATGGTTATTTAACTTGCTTCTCATCATAACCATGCTTTGTAAAATCATCCCCATGAGAATGTTAAATCCATGTAAAATTTCCAGTCATCATATTCATTCTGTGTAAGGTTCCCATAAATCCATCCGTATTTTTGATATAAAAATAAAAAGAACCATTGCAGGAGATATGACACTAACCGGTGTTCATCTCTTACAATAGTTCTTTTATCAATCCGGATCCTATATTTCGACAGTATTATTATCAGAATCCGCGGATTTCTTCATCCTCGGAACCAGTCTTATCAATAGAACGGATTTCCAGGAAATAACTGTAGTTATCATTTACCTTTACTTCCACTCTGTCTCCAACCTTGTGACCTTTCAGAGCCATACCAATGGGAGATTCAATGCTGATGCGGTTTTCCATGGAGTTTCCTCTTATGGAAGTAACCAGTTTGTATTTCTCAATCTCATCGTCTTCCTCGAAATATACCTCTACAATATCATCCATTCCAACTTCATCGTCTTTGGAATCATCAGAAACAATGGTTGCTGTTTTCAGCATATTCTCAAGGTAGCGGATACGGCTTTCATTCTGATTCTTATGCTTCTTGGCCGCATAATACTCAAAATTCTCACTCAGGTCTCCCTGGGCTCTTGCTTCTTTTACAGCTTCGATTGCCTCTTTTCGTACAACCAGCTTGCGATGGTCAATCTCCTGCTGGATTTTCTCAACATCCTTCTGTGTAAGCTTTTCTTTCATGACTACATCTCCCTTTTACTATTTTCCAAGTCGTTTCTCTTTCATATATTGTGCCATTTCATCAGAAATATTGTCGATCAGATAATTTTTACTGCTCTGACGTTTCTCATGCCATTGCTGGCGGATCTGATTTTCTGTAGCTTTTATTTCATCCCGAAGACCTCTGGCAGACATACGGTGGGCACCCTGTCCCATGATGATGATCTGCTCCAGTCCATCGGATGTTGCTACCGTTACCTGATTTTCCCGGCCAA
The DNA here is from genome assembly GCF_020593585.1 of Blautia sp. DFI.6.71. NCBI lineage: Bacteria > Bacillati > Bacillota > Clostridia > Lachnospirales > Lachnospiraceae > Blautia > Blautia sp. DFI.6.71. Next base: position 3,963 of record NZ_JAJDMJ010000069.1, on the reverse strand, counting down.
TCTTATGGACCGTTTTCTCAATGTACTGATCCGCTGTCTCAGCTTCTTTGGTGTAGACTACATGAATGTTATGATAGGTGATCACTTCCTCTGCATGGCCCTCTATCTTGTAAGCATCAAATACAAGAATTAACGTACATTTCTTAAAGCCCTGATAGTTGCTCAGAATATCCATCAGTTTTGTCTGAGCTGCATGGAGGTTTGCATCTGCCAGCTCTTTTAAATCTTCCCAGGCATAGATGATGTTATAGCCATCTACAAGGAGATATTCTTTTTCTTTCTTCTTAGCAGAAGAACTGTTGCGGTAATAGCTGCCGCTGTCAGATTTTGCAGAAAATGTTCTCTTAAACTGTGGTTCTTTGTAACGCTTGACCGGTCCGAATGTGCGCTCAAAAATTGCTTTCAGTTCTTCTTCATCCTCATAGCTTCCTACACCGGCATTCCTGGGTGGACGATAACCTGAATCTGTCTGATTGTTACTATTCCTGTTTCCTGCTATACTTTCTTCACTATCCGGTATGGTATTCCCCAGTTCAGACTCGTCAATCCCTTCTAAGTGCATATAATCCTCTACTTCATACCATGGCACCACAAATCCTGCTCCATGAGCACAGAATACAGAACCCGTGGGATTGTCCAAGTCACGTTCGGAATCATATCCAATCTCCTCTACAATTTCATCCTGATTCTGACATGGGGCATAGCCCTTCAATGAACAGAATAATCTGCCCCGTCCCTTTGTATAGGAGGTTACCTGTGTCTGATAATCTCGCATCATTGATACAGGTGCACTGCCTTTCAGAACCATCATATCATCCTCATCTGCTTCCGGCTGCTGGAAAGTTCCATTCATTTTCTGAATGTCAGTCATGGCACGCCCTATCATATCCCCCGGAATCTCAAGTCTGAACTCATAATATGGCTCAAGCAGTACACTTTTTGCTTTCTTTAATCCCTGACGCACAGCCCTGTACGTTGCCTGCCGGAAATCGCCACCCTCTGTGTGTTTCAGATGGGCGCGTCCTGTAATCAGTGTAATCTGCATATCTGTAATTGGAGAACCGGTCAGTACTCCCGGGTGCTCCCTTTCTTCCAGATGAGTCAGGATCAGACGCTGCCAGTTACGGTCCAGCACGTCCTCACTGCATGCAGTAAAAAACTGCAGACCGCTCCCCGGCTCTCCCGGTTCCAGAAGCAGATGTACTTCTGCATAATGACGCAGCGGTTCAAAATGGCCTACACCTTCTACCGGCTCTGCGATTGTTTCTTTATATACGATATTTCCTGTGCCAAACTCTACTGCTACATGGAAACGCTCCCAGATCAGATGCTTTAATATCTCGATCTGAACCTCACCCATCAGCATGGCATGGATTTCTCCAAGCTGTTCGTTCCATACAATGTGAAGTTCCGGTTCCTCCTCTTCCAGCTCTTTGAGTTTCTTCAGCATCTGGTGAACATCACAGTCCTCGGGAAGCAGAATCCTGTAATTTAATACAGGTTCCAGAACCGGCATTTCGGATTCCCGTTCAATCCCAAAGCCCTGTCCCGGATGTGTCTGGGAAAGACCGGTTACTGCACAGATGGTTCCTGCAGGAGCCTCCTTTGCAAGCTCAAATTTCGCACCGGAATAGATACGGATCTGATCTGCCTTCTCTGTATCTGTGAGAAGTTCCTTCACCTTCAATGTTCCACCTGTGATTTTCATATAGCTTAAACGATTGCCCTGATCGTCTCTGGCAATCTTGAATACTTTTGCGCCAAACTCGGATGGATATTCTGGTGTCTCACAGTATTTTTCCAAACCATGGAGGAATTCTTCTACACCTGTCATTTTCAGCGCAGAGCCAAAGAAACATGGGAAAAGTTTTCGCTCTTTGATTACTTTTCGGATATCTGATGTTGATATTTCCTCTGTTTCCAGGTATTTTTCAAGCAGTTCCTCATCGCAGACAGAAACATCTTCCAGAAACTGAGACTGCAGATCTGATTTTTCCCAGGTGAAATCAACGCAATTATCACTTAATCGCTTCTTTAATTCTGCCAAAAGTTTCTCTTTATCAGTTCCGTCCTGATCCATTTTATTGATAAACAGGAACGTCGGGATCTGGTATCTTGCCAGAAGTCTCCATAAGGTCATGGTATGTCCCTGCACACCATCCGCTCCATTGATTACAAGGATGGCATAATCCAGAACCTGCAGTGTTCTCTCCATCTCCGCCGAGAAATCCACATGCCCCGGCGTATCCAGAAGAGTTATCCCCCTGTTTCCCAGTTCAAACTCCGCCTGCTTGGAAAAAATCGTAATTCCTCGTTCCCGTTCCAGGTTATAGGTGTCCAGATAAGCATCCTTATGATCCACCCGCCCCAGCTTACGAATCTTTCCAGTCAAATACAAAATCCCTTCCGACAACGTAGTCTTACCGGCATCTACGTGCGCAAGGATACCTACAACAAGTTTCTCCATAGTATATTTAAAAGCTCCTTTTTCTTTATGAATTGATATATAAGTATTGGCTTAAATAAAATTAATCGTTTGTATCAATTAAAGAACTATTTTAACATAAGAATCTATATAATTCCAATATGGTTCTACTTTAATAAGTGATCCGGCATTGAACGCATTGAGCGCAGTATTCTTTACATTCCAATATGGTTCTACTTTAATCGATAACACCATAGCTTTCTTTATATGTCTTACTCCACCTTTATATCCATTTTTTCATTTACCCATCCTCTGATAGTTTCTTCACTTTCGCAAAGAATCCTGGCTACCTTTTCAATTGAATCTCCCTCTTTAAAAAGGGAATTTGCAATTTTACGTTTTTCCTCTTCTCGTCCAATCTTTATCCCATCATTTTTTCCAGCTTCGTACTCAGCTTTCCTGAGTTTCCTTTTTTCCTCTTCCTCATTGTATTCAAATATACTCATAGCAACTACCTCCGCTCGATTCTTTTGCAGAAATTCTTTGAGAATTCCCTCCTGAATGCTTTCGCTCACTGCACGTTCTACTGCCGTATTCAGTTCCATTTCATTAGAATATCTGCGTACTTTATCAACATACTGAGCATATTCTCTTAGCGTCCGGCATTCTTCCATTAGTTTTTTATTATGCCCTACATTGATATTTAATGTGATGACCTTTAGTTCAAGATTTGGTTCTCCTGACATATTTTCATACGATTCTGACAGATAATCTACCCACCTATCTTCTTTTTTCTCTGTTCCATTATAAAATACGATAAAATTCGGTGTGGGTATTCTCAGTCTTGTTGAGGTATACAAGGACTTCCAATCCACCATTTTCTGATATTCGCTGGAAATGTAGAATAAGTCTCTCAAAGGCATGTTCGGGTTATACGTAGACTGATGTTCATACAGAAACAGATTCGTATTTATAATAAACGCCAGATCATTCTTCATTCCCATATAGATTGCGTTCTCAAGTGTCACAATCTCTAATTGAGCAGCATCTGTATAAGAAGTTTCATTGATTGCATTATACAGCGACAACAGATTCTTTCTGTCTGAAAACAGCATACGGAAGACTGTATCTTTGTACTTACGGTTTGCAGTTGCTGTGTTGCCTTTCAATCGGTTTCTTTTCACAATAATTTTTTTGTTCTTTCTTTTTGCCATTGGCAATACCTCCTGTTTTCCGCAGGAGTCAAAGAACATTTTGTGCTATTCTTATCACTTCTCAGCTCCTGCTTTTCATAATTAACTGGAATTAAAAGCATGGATTTCTGAATTGAGATTAGAATAATCAGACGGCAAAAATGCCTTGAAATATAAGAGAAATATGCTTTATACTTATGTTAGCATTACTTACTCTTATTTTCAAGGCATTTTATATTCTTTTTATTTTATAAATTATATGGGAGTTACTGTTCACACACCACTATTCTGCGAGGTGTTTTGGCATGAATATGCCAAAATTCCATTGCCGCAGGCAATCTGGAA